>NZ_JBNGCU010000078.1:0-8168 GCF_049974945.1 Methanocrinis sp.
AGAGCGGCCCCCGCCAGGCTCGCCCCCAGGGCGATGCTCTTGGCGGCGTCTATCCCGCTTCGAACTCCTCCGGAGGAGATCACCTCGGCCCCCAGGGAAGAGCATTCTACAACGCTCACCGGCGTTGGGACACCCCAGTCCAGAAAGAGCCGTCCCATCTTCGCGGACTCGGCATCTCCCCTCTCCTCCGCCCGATAGGCCTCGACCCCCGACCAGCTGGTCCCGCCAACGCCTCCAACATCGATTACCTCCACCCCGGCAGCGAGGAGGGCCCCAGCGTCCTCCGCCGATATCCCGGCCCCCGTCTCTTTGGCGATGATGGGAACTCTCCCTGCGGCGGCGGACCTTATGGCTTCGATGGCGCCCCGGGCCTCGGTCTCCCCCTCCGGCTGGACGCTCTCCTGGAGGAAGTTCAGATGGACGGCTATGGCGTCGGCGTCGATCATCTCCGCCAACCGGTCGACCACCTCGGGCCCCTCCCTCTTGAGCTGGACCGCCCCGATGTTCCCCACGATGGGGATCGTCGGTGCCGCATCCCTCACCGCGGAGAAGGTCTCCTCGACCTCGGGCCTCTCCAGGGCCGCCCTCTGGGACCCGACCCCCATGGCCACCCCCACCTCCTGGGCCGCCAGGGCCAGGTTCATGTTGATCTCCTTCGTATCGGGGTGGCCTCCCGTCATCCCGCAGATCATGAAGGGAAACGAGAGATCCTTGCCCAGAAACCGGCATCTGGTCTCGATCTCGTCGGCGTCGATCCCCGGCAGGGCTCGATGGACGAAAGCCAGGTCGTCGAAGGGCCTCCTCTCGCCCTCCACCCTCTTTTCGATACAGATCCTGATGTGGTCGAGCTTTCTCTTGCCTGTGGTCATATCCTCCTCCCCTCCACCAGGGTTCCGGCCCTCTTCCCTGCGAGGACCCTCTCGACCAGGCCAGCCCTCTCGGCGTTGAATATCACAGACGAGACGCCCTCGTCGGCCAGGTCGAGAAGCTCTTCGAGCTTGCCCCTCATGCCGCCGGTGACGTCCACCCCTGCCGAAGCTCCCAGCTCCGATCCGATCCGGGAGAGATCCTCCCGTCTCACCTCGGCCAGAGGCTCGCCGTTGAAGAGGACGCCGTCGGCGGCCGTCCCCAGGGCCACGATCCCGGGCAGAAGGGACCTCGCCAGGTGAGCTACCAGCTGGTCGCCGGATACTATCCCGGCACCTTTCGACCGATCCATGGCCACGTCGCCGTGGAGGACCGGGACCAAGCCTCTATCCACCATCTCGACGACCTGCTCCGTCTCCATCGCCTCGATCCTGCCGCCTCTGAGGACGGTGCAGCTGAGAGGGTGGACAGGGACGGGGCTCGACCCCGCCCGCCTCAGCCTCTCGACTACGAGATCGTTCAGCCGGACCACTGACCTGTGGGTCTCAAGAATCCCCTCCGGGCTGAAACTCTCGGCCAGGCCATACTCTTTTGCGTGGATGTGGCCGAAGGACCCAGCCCCGTGGACCAGTACCAGGCCAGTCCCGCACCTCGCGATCTCGGCGGCGATCCTCTCGATCGTCTCTATCCTCGCCGATTCGAGCCTGGTCTTGTCGGTCAGGACGCTCCCGCCGACCTTAAGAATTTTGATCACAGTCATATACCGCCCCTCGGATCTTCGAGGCTCAGCCCCCCGCATCCAGTGACCACGGAGAAGGGCACACCCCTCGCCTGGACGATGGCGGTCATCACCCTCAGAACGTTCTCGGGGCCGGTCCGGGGCAGGGCTATTACGCACCCTCCGCCGCCAGCTCCGGTCAGCTTCGCGCCATAGGCCCGACCCGCCCCCCGGGAGGCGTATACCAGCTCGGAGAGCTCCCGGGTACCGACGCCGATCGACTCCAGAAGGCCGTGGCCCGCGTTCAGGAGAATCCCCAGCTCCTCGAGCCGGCCCTCTCTTATGCAATCGGGCGCCCTCTTCGATATCTCCCCCATCGCCCGAAATATGGGCTCTGCGATCTCCGGATACCTGGCCCCGAACCTCTGGACCTTCTCGACCTCGGCTCGGGTGTCGTGAGGCTTGCCCGTAAACCCCACCACGAGCCTCATCTGGGGAAGCGCGATCGATCTCGCCGATCCCTCTACGATCTGGTATCCGCCGAAGGCGGCCAGGGCGGTGTCCGTAGGCGAGCCGAGCCCCCCCTGGACGGACCTCTCTATCCTGTAGGCCTCCTCTGCGATCTCGTCGGTGGAGAGGTCCAGCGCCAGATGACTGCTCAGGGCTCCCAGAGTGGCGACGACGACCGAAGCCGACGACCCGAGCCCGGAGGCGGGAGGAATCTGCGACTCCAGGATGACCCTGAGATTCCTCGCCCCAAACTCCTTTAAAACCGCAGAGACGTAGCGGGTGGCGTGAGCTGCCCTCTCGCTGAGATCTTCGGTCAGAACCGCGCCTGAGAAGGGGTCGAGGCCTATCCCCTCGAGGGTCATCCGGAGGTCCGGGGCCGATATCTCAACCCCCCCCGGCAGATCCTCGACCCGAGCCCTGACCCTCAGATCCACGGCCGCGCCCAAGGCGACGGCTCCGGAGACGACGGCATGCTCTCCGAAGAGTATCACCTTGCCGGGAGCCGAGGCAGAGGTCAGGTTCTCCCGCCTCCTAGACGAAAGCTATCGCCCCGTAACCCACCACCTGGCTGAAATCTCCGATGACGTCGCCGCTGGTGGAGTAGCGGAGGAGCTTGCCGGTCTCGGCTCCAAGGATCTTGGAGGCGGTTATGGCCGCCGATATGGGGCCGTAACCGCAGGCGGTGAGGTTCAGGCCGTAGACGGTCTTGTAGATCGAGGGGACGTCCATCCTCAGGATCGCCTCTATCACCCGGGCGTCCTTCCTCCTCGCCTCGTCCTGAGGCTCGTAGTGGGTGAGGTCGCTGCTGGCTATGACTGTGCAGTCCCGGCCCAGCCTCTCTGCGGCTTCGCCTACAGCCTCCCCCACCTCGACGGCCGTCTCCTCGTCCTGCAGCCCCATGCATATGGGGAGGATCTTGAAGCCCTTGAACCGAGATTGGAGGAACGGTATCTGGACCTCTAGGGAGTGCTCATAGAGGTGAGCCGACTCGTCCACCTCGACTATGCTTCCAGTCAGGGCATCCGCCAGCTCGAGGTCACATTCCGCGACCCCCAAAGGCGTCATCCACGAGTCCCGAGAGAGGGCGACGGGAAGACCGAGGCCTTGGTGGTTCGGCCCGATCAGGACGAAGGTCTCTCTCTCCGGGAGCCTGGCGTAGACCTCCGCGGCCACCGCTCCGGAGTAGATGTAGCCGGCGTGGGGGACGACGGCACCCCGGATGGGCAGAGTTTCGCTGCCGACGGCGTCGCTGAAGGCGGCCTCCAGCTCCTCTCTGAGCTCATCGGGGTGGCGGGGGTAGAACGAGCCTGCCACTGCTGGACGTCTCATCAGATCAAAGCTCCATCTCAAAGTCAGAAACCGAGTACCTGAACCGATCTTCCTCTCCCCTCTCCTTGAGGATCTCTTTTGCCAGGAGCCAGTAGATCAGGGTCAGGGCCTTTCGGCCTTTGTTGTTGGTGGGTATCACCAGATCGACATTGGAGGTCAGGTTGTTGGTATCGCACAGGGCTACCACCGGAATCCCCACGTCGATCGCCTCGTTTATCGCCTGGCTGTCGCCGCTGGGATCTGTGACCACCACGACGTCAGGCTCGACGTAGTCGTAGAAGTTGGGGTTGGTCAGGGTGTTCGGTATGAACCGGCCGACTATCGCCCTGGCGCCGACCGACTTGGAGAACATCGTCGCAGGACGCTGGCCGTACTGCCTCGCCGATACTACCAGGATCTTGGAGGGGTCGTACTTGGCCAGGAACCTGGCCGCGAGCCTTATCCTCCTGTCCGTCGCCTGGACGTCGAGGACGTAGAGGCCGTCGGTCCTCACCCTGTAGATGTAGTCCATCATGCTCTTCGTCTTCTGCTGAGTGCCTATGTGTATGCCAGCCGCAAGATACTCATCTATGGGGATAAGCGTCTCATAGTCTTCAGTTGGAGTTGTCAATTCATCTTCCAAAAATGTCACCTACCTAGAGGTTCTACGATCCCGTTTAACGGTGATGGGAACGACTCCCAATCTCATCTCTTCAAGGGCAATTTCGAGGGGGTCTATGGACTCGGTCTTGATCAATACCGGGGCGCCCATCAAAATCTGTAAAGCTCGAGCCCCCACTATCCGTGCGCGCTCATATCGCGTATATTCTTCATCCATCGAATCCGTCAAGTGGCCACCTCAAAAGAAAGGCGAATGGTGGGGTTGCTGAGATTCGAACTCAGGTTACGGCGTCCCGAACGCCGAGGGATGGACCAGGCTACCCCACAACCCCACACCTTTTACTGATACCGTCGAAGCACGTCAACGATCTCCACGTGGGTCAGGAGCATGCGACGACAGCAATAGCTCTCGATGCCCAGGTCGTCCATCACCTTCCCCGGTGGCTCAGACTTGGTGCGCTCCTTGTACTCCTCCCATACATCAGAAATGACGTTTCCACAGGTGAAACATCGCACAGGGATCAAGCAGACTCACCTGTAAGACTTCTGGTACTTGGCTCGAGCGCCGGGGCCGCCGACCTTCTTGCGCTCCTTCTGCCGGTGGTCGTTGACCAGGAGAGATCTATCGTACTCCATGTAGGCCTCTTTCAGGGCGGTGTCGCCGGTCCACTCCACTATACCTCGGGCTATGGCGGTCCGGATGGCGGCCGCCTGACCCATGAATCCGCCTCCGCGAACTTTGACGTCGATGTCCAGCCCTGAGACCCTGTCCTGGGCTATCATTACCGACTCTGCTATCTTCTGCCTGGCGAAATCGGGCTCATAGATCTCCAGAGGTTTGCTGTTGATCCTGACCCTTCCCTTGCCTTCGGTCAAGGTGGCCCTGGCGATCGCCGTTCTGTTTTTACCCGACGAGTTGGTTATCTTCATGCTGACCCCCCTCAGAATTTGGATCCGAATTTTCGGCTTACGTCGCCGAGTTCTACGTATTTGGCGGTGCCCAGACGCGTCATCTTGGCAGCCTCTGGCCGCTCGATCTTCATACCCTCGAACTCCGAAGGAACTCCCACGTAGATCTTGAGCCGGGACATGGCGTCGCGACCCCGTTTGGTCTTGTGAGGGAGCATCCCCCGTACCGTCCTCTTCATGATCCTCTCAGGCCGCTTTGGGTAGTGTGGTCCCTTCTCGGTGGAGCCCTTGTTCTTCATCTCCTCGTACTCCCGATAGACGCTCTCCCTTCGACCTGAGATTATGGCCTTCTCGGCGTTGACGATCGCGATCTCTTCTCCTGCGAGAAGCTCGGTGGCGGCGAGGCTTGCCAGACGTCCCAGGATCATCCCAGATGCATCGATAATCATCAGATCACCTCAGAATAATTATACCGGAACCCTTCGGATATTTCTCGGCCAGCTCTTCTATCTTGAGACATTCGCCACCGGCCGACTTTATCTTCGACGCGGCCTGTTCGCTGAAATGGAGCGCTGCAACGGTCACCTTGTGATCGATATCTCCCGACCCCAAAACCTTTCCCGTCACCAGAACCAGGTCTTCAGGGGCGGTGTGCCTGTTTATCTTGCTGACGTTTACGGCGGCATAGTTCCGCCTCGGCTTCTCGAGCCTGCAGGCGACATCGCGCCAGATCGCCGCCCCGTTCTTTCGGGTGGCGGCCTTGAGATCGTCGATGAGAGCGACCAATCTCGGGTTTGTCTTCTTGACCATCTTCATTATTAATCCTCCGCATAAGCCCCCTTCTCGGAGGCCGACTCACGCGCGATAAGCCCGCGTTCAGACCATCTGGTCCATGCGCCAGAGAGGGGCGAGCTTCCGCACCCTCTGCGGATCGCTACAACCACCTGATTAACAGTATTTAAGGGTTTTCACGTTCCTGAGCGCAGGGCCAGCCATGGGCCCGGGCCGCTGACGGTTGAGATGATGATACCGAAAATTTTTTATCAGTATAGAGCAGATACTTCTGACAGAAATGATCGATAGTTTTCTCGCAATATCGGTGTTGGTAGGCTTTTTCCTGGGGATATGCAGCGGCCTTACTCCAGGCCTGCACACCAACAACTTTGCGGCTCTGATGCTGGCCCTATCTCCCGCCTTCCTGGAGCTGGGGCTCGATCCCTTCGACATCGCGGCGGCGATCCTGGCGGCGAGCGTCACCCACACCTTCCTGGACATAGTGCCCTCGATCTTCATCGGCGCTCCCGACGCCGATACCGCTCTCGCCGTCCTTCCCGGCCACGAGATGATGCTCGAGGGAAGGGGTATCGAGGCCGTCCGTCTCTCGGCCCTGGGGAGCGCGTCCTCGGTCCTGGTGGCCCTGGTGCTGATAGTACCCCTATCGCTCCTATTCGGCAGCTTCTACGGCCCTTTCATGGATCAGATCGGCCCCATCCTCCTCTCCATCGCAGCCCTCATGATCCTGACAGAGAGGGGCCGGATAATTGAGGGGCAGGGATCTTTTGCCCCTCTAAAGTACAAGCTCTTCGCCCTCGCCCTCTTTTTGGCCAGCGGGTACCTGGGCATATTCGCCTTAGGCCACCAGGACCTCGCCAGCTCGCCTTTGGGCTTTGAGCCCGAGGTCCTCCTCCCCCTCCTCGGAGGCCTCTTCGGGGCCTCGATGCTCATCTTGAGCCTCGCCTCCAAGGCCGAGATCCCGGATCAGAGGAAGACGGAGTTCGACCTTGCGGCACAGACGATCGCCAGGTCGGCCCTTCTGGGAGGGCTGGCGGGATCGGTGGTGGCCTGGGTTCCGGGGGTGACCCCAGCGGTGGCCACCGTCGTCACCAGGCTCGGTTCGGAGGGGTCGGGCCGCGAGTTTATCATCTCCGTCTCCGGGGTGAACACCGCCAACTCCCTCTTCGCCCTGGTGGCGCTCCTGGTGGTGGGAAGGCCCCGGAGCGGCGCGGCCGCCGCCATAGAGGAGCTGGTGGACCTGGACATAGCCCACCTCCTGGTAATGGTGACGATCGTATTGGGGATCTCGATCCTCTCCTACTTTGCCACCCTTTTGGCCGGAAGGGCCGCGGCGAAGATGGTCAGAGATCTTGACTACAGGAGGCTCTGCATCTCAACTCTCGCCTTTCTGACGGCGATGACCTTCGGCTTCACGGGCGTATTCGGCCTCTTCATCTTCTTCATCGCGACGACCGTGGGCCTGGTGGCGCCCTTCGCCGGGATAAGAAAGACCCACGCCATGGGAGTTCTGATGGTGCCGCTACTGACGTACTATCTCTGATCCGGCCCGAACGGCCGCATACACCTGGATACACCTGCATATACCCGCACCATAAAAGACCGCTTTAAAAAGAATCCTCGATCTCGCTGACCGATATCGAGGTCATCCCCAGCTCCCGGAGGTGGTGGGCCATCATGTTCGCCCTCCTACCCTCGGGGTGGTATATCAGGGCGGCCTGGGGGGAGATCTTCTCCACCATCCTCATCAGCCCCTTGAAGTCGAGGTGGTCGCTGAGCCTGATCTGGGTGAAGGGGAGGTCACTCCTCCCGGTGAGGACGTACTTTCGATTCGACCTCACGCTGGAGAGCTCCCAGGGCGACACTACATTCAGATCGGTCCCGTTCTCCTCCACCGGTGTGAAGGGGCCGAAGCCCGGGAGGAGTTCCCGGGTGAGGGCGAGGCTCTTAGCGTCCATCCCGATCTCCTCTTTGCGGCCCAGGGCGCGGATGAGGGAGACGGCCCTCTGGGCCTTGCCGAAGGCGTAGGCTCCAAAGGTGGCTCCCGTCTCGACGGCGTCGCCGAAGCCGACGATGTCGTCCTCGAACCGGCAGGCAGGGTCCCAGGGGTCGCCGTAGTTCGCCTCTGTCACCAGAAGATCGCATTTGGGCAAATGCTCGTAGTTCTTGACGTCCCCGGTGACCAGAACCCGAGTCCCCACCTCCGTCTCCCAACCGAAGGCGACCGAGCCGATGGTGTGGCCGGTGGAGTAGGTCTTGATCTCCAGCTCGTCGACCATGATGCTCCCGCCCACCAGGAAGGTCCGACCCTCGTACCTCCGTTCGTGCCTGATCTCCAGGGCACGGGCCGTCTCCCGCGACGCGATCGCCTCGGGCGAGAGCATCGCCGACTTGCCGTAGTGGTCGCTGTGGGCGTGGGTTATGAGGTAGGCGTCGGGCTGAA
>NZ_JBNGCU010000079.1:0-3768 GCF_049974945.1 Methanocrinis sp.
GAGCGCCTTTATGGCCGGCCTGTTCTTCGGCACCTTCCAGGCCTTCATGCCCGTGATCGGCTGGCTCGGCGGCCTTGAGCTCAGCGAGTTTGCGGCCGGGTTCGACCACTGGATCGCCTTCGGCCTTCTCGTCCTCATCGGGGGAAAGATGATCCACGAGTCGATGACGACTGAACCAGGAGAGGAGCGGGTGGCAAACCTCCTCAACCTCCGCGTCCTCACTCTCCTCGCCATCGCCACCAGCATCGACGCCCTGGCCGTCGGGGTGAGCTTCGCCTTCCTCGACGTCTCCATCATCATGCCCATGATCGGGATCGGGATCGTGACCTTCGCCCTCTCCTTTCTCGGAGTTTTCATAGGGAACCGTTTCGTCGGCTTCTTCGAGAAGAGGATCGAGATCGTCGGCGGCCTGATCCTGATCGGGATCGGCCTCAAGATCCTCCTGAGGGACCTCGTCTTTTAAGCGTCAATGAGGGCTCTTTTTCCGTCCTGGAGCCAACAAATTTAAAATAGTTTGCCTCTATAGAATAAGGTGGAGGTAGAATCGCTTGAAGGTACTGGTAGTCTACTACAGCATGAACGGCCACACCTATCGGCTGGCCGAGGCGGCCGCCGAGGGAGCCCGCCAGGTGGGAGGGGCCGAGGTGGAACTCCGCCGCGTACCCGAGACCCTCTCGGAGGCGGAGCTGAAGAAGAGAGGAGCCGACGCGGAGGCGAGGAAGACCTTTTCCAACGTTCCCATCTGCACTCCCGAGGAGCTGGAGGGGGCGGACGCCGTCATCTTCGGTACGCCCTCGTACCTGGGGAACATGGCGGGCCAGATGCGCACCTTCCTGGACTCTCTGGGCGACCTGTGGAAGAGGAACGCTCTGGTGGGGAAGGTGGGGAGCGTCTTCGTCTCCTCGGGATCCCAGCACGGAGGCCAGGAGGCGGCGATACTGAGTTTTCATCCCACCCTCCTTCATCTGGGGATGGTGATCGTCGGCCTTCCCTATTCCTTTGAGAGCCAGAGGAGGATCGACGTGGTGGCCGGAGGATCTCCCTACGGAGCCTCCACCATCGCCGGGAGGGCCGGAGAGAGGATGCCGAGCGAAACCGAGCTTGCAGGCGCCCGGTTCCAGGGAAAGCACGTCACAGAGATCGCATCCAAGCTTGCGCGCTGATCCTGATCCCGTCCAACTTCTCAGCCCGGTATCGGGTCAAGAACCCGAAAACCATTTTTTATTTTTTTGTTTCTGCGATCTGTAGAGCTGGATGCACTGATCAGATCGACCGTTTAAAGTTTGACCGGGGGGTGGTACGGGACAGAGTTTAATAGATGCTGATCGATAATAGAAAGAGATGATAGACTTCTTCCTCGCACATCAGCGCAATCCCCACTTCACCGGTCGAAGCTCGATCCTGAAGGATCTAAAAGGAGCCCTGACCGAGGGCGGGCCCGCCGTGCTCATCGGCCCTGACGGCATGGGAAAGAGCGCCATCGCCGAAGAGCACGGTCGAGTCAACGTCACCGAGTACGACTTCAGGCTCTGGGTCAGGGCCTGGGATGCGACCGTCCTCGCCACCGACTACGCGGGCCTGGCTGAACCCTTCGGCATCCCTCACCAGGAGGACTCGGACCTTCAGGATCTGGCCAGCTCCATCCGGACCTGGCTTGAGGAGAACGAGAGGTGGCTTCTCGTCTTCGACGACGCCCCCTCGCCCGAAGTCCTGGAGGAGTATCTACCACGGCCCGGATCTGGGGGCGGCGGCGTGATCATCACGTCAAAGAGCCCCGGCTGGGATGGGGATTTCGCCAAGATCGAGGTCGGCCCCCTCGACCCATCAGAGGCCGCCTCATTTCTTCTGAGCCTTACCGGCCAGGAGGATGCCGAGGCCTCGAAGAAACTGGCAGAAGCCCTGGAGAGCCTCCCCTTGGCTCTCGAGCTCGCCGGAGCTTACATCGGATGGACCGGGGTCCCCATCTCAAAGTATCTGGATATTTACAGAAAAAGGCTCGGCGAAATTTCTGGCAGGACGTCGGGACTCCCTGAAGCCCTGGTCGCCGTCGCGGATATATCGACCGAGCAGGTCCGGGCCGTCTCTCAGGAGGGGATCGACCTCCTCAGGCTCTCCGCCTTTCTAGCTGCCGAGGACCTTCCTCTCGACCTCCTCGTAAAAACCTCGGCCCTTCTCGCCGATTCGGTAGAGATGGGCCTTATGGCCCTAGACCGCAGGGGGCTCGTCAGAAGGGACGAGGAGCCCTTATCGGTCCATCCCCTCATCCAGGCCCTCGCCTACAGTCGTCTCGACGATGGAGAGAGGAAGACCTGGGCGGACGAGACGGTGAGGGCCATAGGGGGCGCCTTCAGCACTTACCTGGGGGACCTCTCCACCTGGCCGGAGTGCGCCCGCCTCCTTCCTCACGCCCTCGCTTCCTCGGAGAAGGTCGAGGATCTGAGGATGGGGTCAGAGCCCGCCTCTCTCCTCTTGAACCAGGTCGGCCTTTACCTTCATCGGAGGGGCGACCTCGCCGGGGCGAGGAACGTTCTCGAGAGGCTCGTCGTCCTCGATGAGAGGTTCTATGGAAGGGGCCACCCAGAGGTGGCCACCGACCTGAACAACCTTGGATCTGTCCTGAGAGTCCTGGGCGACCTGCGAGCGGCGAAGGGGTGCTTCGAGAGGGCCCTGGCCATCGAGGAGGCGCAAGACGCCCCAGACCGGCTGAAGATCGCCATCCGGGCGAACAACTTGGGCACGGTCCTCCGATCCCTGGGCGACCTGACGGGGGCCCTAGCCGCGTTCGAGAGGGCCCTGGCCATAGATAGGGAGGCCTACGGCCCCAACCATCTCAAGACCGCGATCCGGCTGAACAACCGTGGGGAGGTCCTCCAGGAGATGGGAGACCTGGACGGCGCAAAAGAGAGCTATCAGCTGGCCTTCCGGGTCTTCGAGCAGTTCCTGGGTCCCGGCCACCACTACACCCAGAGGGCGCGGGAGAATCTGGATTCTCTATCGCAAAGTGAGTCGGACTGAAGAAGAGAGGGATGCGGATCTGCGGTCGGCGCTCAACGTCGATCGCCCCGCTACAGTCCCCGGCTCATAAATCCTCTGCAGATCTATCGGACGATGGGGGTTAGACCCCACCCTCCCGGATCAAACTCGTTATCCCGGAAGTCCTTCACCTCCGCGTAGCCGAAAGCTGCCAGCATGCCGTTGAAGTTGATGAGGGTGCCGGTCTCGGGATCTTCGACGTAGGCGACGCAAATCCACCGGCCGTACCTGTCTTTGCCGCCGAGGTCGTCGACGTCGAGATGGACCGTCTCGCCGAGGAGCATGGTCTCGGCGAAGAACTTGGCGGCCTTCCCGGCGGGGGTGTCCATCTCGGGACTGTCGACGTCGGCGAGCCTCACCCTCCCTAACCCCTCGACGTCGAAGGTATCGCCGTCGACGACCTTCGTCACCACTCCTGAGACCTCCGTCGTCGGCGCTTCTGCCCGCCCCTTCGAGCCGCCTGCTCGGGGCGATACATCCTCCTCTGGCCCCCGGTCCAGACATCCTGCCCCGGCCAGAAGTACTGCCAGAACCAGAGAGGTCGCCAATGCGGATCGGATCTTCATTCAGATCAGGGCCACCCGTACCGCCACTTGGAGCCGTCCTCGCTTCTAAACCAGACCTGGCCGTCGTTGTCGTCGTCGCTGAGGGGGAGAGTCCTGTCCACCTCCAGGTTCGAATTCGTCTTCAGGACGATCGACTCATCGGAGTTGTCCAGCCATCGGCATCCTCTGG
>NZ_JBNGCU010000079.1:3868-7745 GCF_049974945.1 Methanocrinis sp.
ATCTCCGGCGAGTCGACGTCCGCCAACCTGACTCGGCCGAAGTCGGTGACGTTGAATGTCTCTCCATCCACGACGTTGTAGACCATGCCGGAGGCGTCAATTTTGGGCAGACCAGACTCCATCGGCGAATCGGTCTTGCAGACCGAACCGGAAGAGGAGGCCAGCAGCAGAATAATGATGGATATCAAGAGGTTCCTCATGCCCTCTCCTAAAAGCCTCAGTCCCTTGCAGATGTACAGATTTGGGATAGACCGCGTTCCAAGAGCAAAAATGGATTGGATGCGGTTGGGACTTCAAAGCCCGATGTGCTCAGGCGGCGCAGAAGTCCCGGACCCATCTCACCCCCTCAGCTCCTCGATCATCTCCTCCACCTCTTCGTAGCCTTCCTGGTAGTGCTCCTCCTCGTCGGGGGCCAGCTCCTTGAGGAGCCTCAGAAACTCCCCCGCGTGGACCCTCTCCTCGTCGGCGATGTCCACCAGGACCTCCTTGGCCAGCTCATCGTCCGTCGACTCCGACAGCTGCATGTAGAGCTGGACCGCCTCGTACTCAGCGGCGATCATGTATCTGATGGCTCGGATCAGCTCCTCTTGGGTAAGCTTCCGGTCGCTGGCCAGACCTGAAAATGGGTTTGCAAATTCGGGCATGTCTTCTTCCTCCAAGAACCTCGCAGATTCGCTTCTAAACTATCAGGCTCGCGTCAGCGATAAGGGTTTCGCTCTTCCACAGATTCCAAAGTCAGATCTCTGACCTCATCCCGCCTTCCGGGTCGCCGCCACCGCCAGGTACATGAAGGGCGTGTCCAGGACCGCGATCAGAAGCTTGATGGCGTACTGGCCCACCATCATCTGGACCAGGACGGAGTTTGGGAGGACGGCGTAGAAGGCGAGGCTGATGAAGATCATGGTGTCGATCAGCTGGGAGGCCATGGTGGAGGCGTTGTTCCGGAGCCAAAGATGCCTTCCACCGGTCTTATCCCTCCAGAAGCCGTAGGCCCAGACGTCGTGATGCTGGCTCACCAGATATGCGACCATGGAGGCTGCGATCACCCTTGGGGCGAAGCCGAATACGGCATCAAAAGAGGCTGCAAGCCCCGGGTCCATCACCGGCGAGGCCGACCACCGGACCGCGATCAGAATCGAGACCATCATCACCAGGTTTGCGATGAAGCCGGTCCAGACCGCCAGCCTCGCCTTCTCCGCCCCGAATAGCTCGCTCAATATGTCGGTCAAAAGGAATGTGGAGGCGTAGACCAAAACCGCCGCCGGCGCTATGAAGGGTCCAAAGACGATCGTCTTCGCGGCGATGAGGTTTGCGAGGACGGTCAAGCTCGCGAAGACCCCGACTGCGATCTCCACCCCGAACCTGGCCGCCAGGACCGCAGAGAGGGTCACTATGGCCAGGGTCGCGGCCGCCCAGAAGAAGGGGATCAGGTCCATGGCAGTTATTTTCACCTCACGGCTCTGAGCTGGCGAGGGCGAAGTAGGCCAGGAGCGCCTCCAGCTGTATCCGCTCGTTGGCGCCTTCCGTCATCCGAAAGTCGATCTCTCCGATCCTGTCCATCAGCCGTACCACAGTGGAGGCTGAAAGCTCGTCGGAGTCCATGAGGCTGAGCATATGTCGGTGGATCTGAATTATGATGTCCTCTCCCGAGAGCCCCTGGACCAGGAGGAGCTCGTCGAGGAGGCCTCTCGCCTTGGTGAACTTGCCAGCGCGGGCGACCTCGATCAGCTCTTTGATCTGTTCGGGCCTGGCGGTGGCGGTGATCTGGTAGATCGTCTCCCCGGTCACCGACTCCTCCATCAGGGACGCCGCCTGGAGGGCGTTGATCGCCTTTCTCATGTCGCCCCGGGCGACGTAGACTATCGCACCCAGCCCCTCCTCAGTCAGACCGATCTTCTCGGCATCGGCGATCCTCTTCATCCTCTCGGCCACGGCCTCGTCGGAGAGGGACCGAAACCGATAGACTGCGCACCTGGACTGGATCGGCTCGATTATCTTGGAGGAGTAGTTGCACGATAGAATGAACCTGCAGATGGAGCTGTACCTCTCCATCGTCCTCCGCAGGGCACTCTGGGCGTCGTTGGTGAGGGCGTCGGCCTCGTCGAGGAAGATCACCTTGAACTCGGCGTCTCCCAGGGGCGCGGTCCTGGCGAAGTCCTTGACCTTGTGTCTGACCACGTCGATACCGCGCTCGTCGCTGGCGTTCAGCTCGATGAAGTTCGCCCGCCAGTCGTCGCCGAAGAGCTCTCGAACCATGCTGATGGCGGCGGCGGTCTTCCCCACCCCCGGCGGCCCCGAGAAGAGCAGGTGGGGGACGTTTCTGCTCCTGACGTAGGACTTGAGCCTCCTCACTATCTCCTCTTGGCCCACCACGTCCTCCAGGCTCGTCGGCCTGTACTTCTCGATCCAGATCTCCTCTTTTATCCTAGACCCCTCCTCCAGAACGAGCTGGCCCTTATCTCTATATCAAACTTGCCTCCCCGCCGACATTTGAAAGTTATTATATAGTGATGTCACCGATCATACGGAGAGGCGAATCTGATGAATATATCGAAGATCTTGTTTTTGGCGCTGGCCCTTCTCGCCGCGCCTGCGCTGGCGGAGGGAGAGAATGAGACTTGGAGTGCGAGGCCGGTCGCCGATACCGCGGATCCGGTGGGCCTCGCTGACCCCTCCTCCGTCTACTGCGAGGAGCTGGGCTACGAATGTGTAGACGGCGACTGCATCTTCCCCGACGGTACCTCCTGTCCGACCTGGGACTTCTACCGGGGCAAGTGCGGCCAGAGCTTCACCCGCTGCGAGCTTGAGGGCTACAGGATCGAGAGCCGGGTGGAGGATGTAGGAACCTTCAGCGCAGAGTACGCGGTCTGCGTCTTCGACGACTGCTCCGAGTGCAGCGAGCAGAGCCGCCTCGACGGCGAGTGCAGTCCCTCCAACTGCAACCGATGGACCCTGAAAGAGGGGTGCGAGCCGCCCGTCGAGCATCCGGGCCTGATCTCAAAGGTCGCCCGGATCAACAGCTCCGCGGGGACGAGCGCCGGGGACGTTCTGGGATGGGAGATCATCTACCGGGACGAGGACGGAAAATGCCGCCAATACTACGTCGCCCAGGCACCTCTGATCGGGATGATCAGGCCCGAGGAGGCGACTTGCCCTCAGGGGGTCCGGGCCTTCGACAGATACATGGTGGACTATGAGGAGGCGATCGCCATCATGCAGTCGATGGACTGCGGCGCCACCTTCGCAGAATTGAGCCTCTTCTGGCCGATGACCCCGGAGGCCGAGGAGCCACAGTGGCGCATCAAGACCAGCCTCGGAGACGAGATCGTCATCGGAGCGAACTGCAGGAGGGCGGAGTGCGTAAAGGCGGAGTGCTCAACGGAGGTGTGAGCAACGACCGACTAGGGGTGGCGGAAGTCGTCTCCTCCACCTTGCTTTAAGAAAAAGCTCTTCGAGATCGAGTATGCAGACCTCCAACTTCGCCCGATCCGGCTCCCACCCCCGGGCCGTCGCCATCTCCCGGACCCAGCCCCGGGGCTGGACCGGCCGCGCGTACGAGCCGCTCGCCCCCACCTGGCGCCTCGTCCAGGCTGCCAAGAGCGGCGCCATCGACGAGGACGAGTACATTCGGCGCTACCGGGAGGGGGTTCTCTCGAAGCTCGACCCCGCCACCGTCTATGCCGACCTCGGCGAGGACGCCATCCTCCTCTGTTGGGAGAGGTCGGGCGCCTTCTGCCATCGGCGGCTGGTGGCAAAGTGGTTCGAGGAGAAGCTGGGGGTATCGGTGCCGGAGGTGGGCGAAGGCGGCGTGGATGATCGAGGGCAGACGAGGCTTGCAGGCTTTCTTTCTCGACCTCCCAAAGAGGTTAAATAAATC
>NZ_JBNGCU010000080.1:0-7190 GCF_049974945.1 Methanocrinis sp.
CCGGCAGCGAGCCCCTCCTTCGTCATAAGAACAGAACGATCAAGGACGAACGATAAAAGGCTGAGGCCTCAGCTCTCCGCCTCCGCCTCGACTTCCATGATCATCTTCTCTCCGCCGCTGACGTAGGTCATGTAGTGAATGACTATGCATATGCCCCAACCGATGGGAGAATACCAGGGCTGCCAGACGGGCAGGTTGGGATTTTCTGGTATTACCATCATGTAGTTGATCGCAAGCCACACGATGTTGACCACCAGGTAGATCACGAGATGTATGGTGAACAGCTTCTTCATGCGCGCCTGCATGGCTGTTCTAAACGCCTTTTTGTACGCTTCGTCGACCATTTTTAACCTCACCTCCAGAACAGATACGGCCTATAGTTATCTTTCAGTCAATATATAAGGGTTTCGAGAGTAATCTGGGATCTCCGATGCCGACAGCTTTATATTTTTGGTTTAAATCGGCTCGAAATCGCAAAAGCCACAAAACTTTTGCGATTTTGAGCCTCTTCGCCACCTCAGAACGATCCCGAGTTCGCGACCTTAATAGAGAGATTGGATCAGGCCTTGACCACCTCGTCGAACTCCTCCTGGCTCATGTACTGAGGCTTGTACTCTATGCCCATGGCCTGCAGATCCTTCACGTAGGAGCGGAGGTGCTTTCGTGAGCCGGCCAGAAGCCCCTGGAATACTACTCTCACGTCTTCGTTATCGGCCACCTCAAGCTCCTTCTCCAGGTCCACTATGCTGATCTCCTCGAAGGTGGCCGCCACCTTGAGGGCGTCCTCCGTGGACCGCATCCCCTGGGCCAGAAGGTCGTCGTACAGGCCGATCAGAGTCTGATTGCTGAAAACTCCGCGCTGGTCCTCCTCGACGGGAAGCTCCAGATCGTACTTCTCGATGAGGGTCTTCGCCTGGTCCATGTGGCTCTGCTCAGATCTCTCCAGGTCCATGAAGACGCTGAGCCTCGTCTCCCGGTAAAGCTCGGCGTAGAGGTCGCGTGCCACCTTCTCCTCCTCCCAGATGAAGAGGACGCCCTCCTCCTCCCTCGGGCTGAGGGTGGCCGCCTCCGTCCCCGAGACCTGTGCCCGGGCCGTCTCGTTCTCGGCCGTCAAGACGAGGATCGCCTCGCCGTAGGCTACATTGTGCTTCATGTACCTGGAGTTCGAATCGGCCATGGCCCAGATGATGGAGACGCTCTGACCGGGCGATAGAGCCTCGTCGAGCTCGTCGCCGGTATCTAGCCTCCTCTTGAACTCGACGACGGTGCGACCGCCTTCCTCTGAGCCTCCCGACTCCAGGATGTCGTAGGTGCCGCCGAAGAAGGTGTCGTCCTCGTGGGGACCGTAGTTGCCGGAGGAGTACTCGTCCAGAACCATGGACTCGCCGTCCTCCACCGCCACGAGGATCATATCAGCATCCTTCATCCATTCCAGCGGATCAAAGCCTATCGAAAGCCAGCCCTCGGTCTCGCCACTCAGAGCCATGTAGAGATTCTCTCCATCGTTCCTCCAGGAGATCTCCATCTCACCTCCCGAATAGCCAGACCTGGCGGGAGCTGCAACGGTCATCGTCCGGGAGTACTCGCCCTCCCCTACAACGCCGTCGGCCGCCCATTCCTCTGAGGCCACCCTCTCTGAAATTATCTGCTCCTGGGGGGGCTCGACGCATCCGGAGAGGACGAAGAAAAATCCTATCAAAAGCGCGGTATAGGCCGTCTTCATAAATAACACCACCGATAAGTTAGTTTTTATAGAATATCAATATGTCGAACGGGACCCGAATGTCGGATCAGAGATGGGCTCAGAAGCAGGGTTACAGAGCATCGCAAGCTCAGAGCTCGATCACCGTTCCGACGGAGTTTTTGACGAACTGTTCCGGAAATTCCGACCTCAGAGCCGAGGCGGCCGCAAAGCCCGTGCAGTGGGACGGAGCCAGTATCTCGAGATCGAAGCCCCGGAGAGCTTCGATGGTCTTTGGAAGCTTATACTCTCCCCCGAAGCCGAGATGGGTCCCGCCGGCGACGCCGAGGATGGTCTCTTCGCCCGTAATGCTCCTGGCGTGCTCCAGAGTGTTGATCATCCCGGAGTGGGCGCATCCCAAGAGGACGAAGAGGCCCCCCTTGAGGACCAGTACTAGGGCCTGGTCGTCCAGGATTGGATCGAGGATGATATCCCCCTCCTCCGAGAGGACGACCAGATCTTCGCTCGCCTCCTCAAACTCGGCGAGCCTGTGGACCTCGCCCGTGAGCCAGAGGCCGGGGAAGAGCTCTCGCGCTCTCCTCGACAGGTCGAACCTCGCGCCCCTCTTCTCCAGATCCTCTCTCCTGAAAGGGATCCCGATCTGCCTCAGGACCGCCTCCCTTCTCGAGTACCGAGGGGCGAAGACGTCGGGGTGGGCGTAGACGTCAACGCCGCCCGTCTCCTTGAGAAGGCTCAGAAGGCCTCCGGTGTGGTCGTAGTGGCCGTGGCTGAGGGCGATCGGAACGCCTTCAAGGTCGACCCCCAGGACCCGGGCGTTGTGGACGGCGGTGGTGGTCTGGCCAGAATCGAATATCAGCCTTCTGCCCCCGAACTCCAGATAAGCCGAAAAGCCGTGCTCTGCGAGGACCTCTCTTCTCAAGCCCGCCGAATTTTCGGTGAGGGTGACCATCCTCATCTCCGGTTTCAACGTCATACGCACCTCTCAATCAGATAAGTGCCCCCAAATATCATATCAGCATATCAGCTCTTCAATATCATATCAGCTCTTCCAGAAGTCGGGTACGAACAGGACCAGAACCGTCAGGATCTCCAGCCGCCCCATCCACATGCAGACGATCAGGACTAACTTTCCGGGTCCGGGAAGCTCCGAGTAGTCGTCCGTCGGCCCGAATCGGTTGAAGCCCGGACCGACGTTTCCGAGGGTTGTGGCCACGGCGGAGGCGGCGCTGATCATGTCGATGTTGCTGCAGTCGCCGGACCGGAAGCAGGCTATCTCCCCCGTCTCGTGGTAGGCCTCCGAGAGGTTGAGGGGCCTTCTGTCCACCTCGATCCTCTTGGCGGCGTTCTCGGGAGCGACGAAACAGGCGACGTTACCGCCCTCCCGGGGGGTGAGGCCTAAGAGCTCGTCGGTCCTGTTCCACCCCTCAGAGCCGAAACAGATCACCTTCTGGCCCTCCCCCTCCCCGGAGACGAAACAGACTATCTCCGCCGGTGCCTTCTCCTCTGCAAGTGGACAGACCGAGGCGAAGATCACCGACGCCAGGGCGAAGATCAGGACGTAAAGGGCTATGAATATCAGGATCGAATGGAGGACGTCCTCTTTGACCGGGCTTCCCTTCAGCTTCACCGCCATCACCGCCTTAGGATGAAGGGCCTGGAAGAGCTCGCGCCGGCCGTATTTCATGGTGAGGAGGATCCGGATCAGCTTCATCCCTCCCGCCGTCGAGCCCGCGCACGCGCCGGTGAACATAAGCATGAACAAGATCAGCTTTGCGGGGCCGGACCACAGGTCGTAGTCGGCGGTGGCAAAGCCCGTGGTGGTGATGATGGAGACGACGGTGAAGGCGGCGGTTCTGAGGTACAGACCCCCTCGTTCGAGCCCCCCGGGATCGGTCTCTTCGGGGAAGCTGTTATCGATGCCTCCGATGAGGATGGCGACGGTGATCGAGAGGAGAACGAGGAGGGAGTAGAACCTGAACTCAGAGTCCCTGGCCAGGCTCTTTCGATTGACGTACATCGACCGATAGTGGAGGGCGAAGTTCGCCCCCGAGAGGAACATGAAGACGATCACGACGACCTCGATGAGGGGGGCGTTGTAATCGAGGTGATCGATGGTCTCGAGGCTGTAGTAGGCGATGCTCTCCACCCGAGGGGAGAAGCCGCCGGTCGAGACGGTGGAGAAGGTGTTGCATATGGCGTCGTAGGCCGGCATCTTTGCCAGCATCAGAAGGAGGAACTCGGCAGCGGTGAGGACCATGTAGACGCCCCAGAGGATCTTGGCCGTCTCCCTGATCCGAGGCCTTATCAGATCCTCCCTGGGCCCCGGAACCTCGGCCTTGAAGAGCTGGCGGCCCGCGACCCCGAGGTTCGGCAGGATGGCTATGAAGAGGACGATGATCCCCATGCCGCCGAGCCACTGGGTGAAACTCCTCCAGAAGAGGAGGCCTCGATAAGTGCCCTCCGACCCGTTCAGGGCCGAGCCGTGACCGGTCTCGCCTCCGCTGAGGGTGCCGTTCAGGCTGGCGTTGAGGAGGGTTTCGTTGACGGCCGATATGTTCGATCCTGCCGGACCGACGACAGAGCTCAGGGGGCCGTCCTGAAAGACGATATGGGCGAGAGAGACCGCGACGCTCTGACTTGCGGCGGTGGCATCTATAGCCCAGAGGCCGTCGGCCCCCGCCTGGGAGAGGATGGTGGCGCCCGTCGTGGTGAACCCCGACATCGACTCGAAGAGGGCGTCTATCGGACTGAGGCCCAATAAGATGTAGGGCAGAGCCCCGCTGGCCGCCGCCCCCAGCCATCCGAAGGCCACCAGGGCGAACCCCTCCTTGTTGGAGAGGACCTCCTCCACCCCCAAAAGCTCGATGACCAGACCGAGGACCAAGACGAAGATGGCCGGGACCACGAAGGCGATCACCCCCTCCACCTCGCCGTAGATGAGAGATACGGCGGCGGGGATGAGCATCAACGCCCCCAGCAGCTTCAAGAGAGTTCCGAAGACCTTGAGAAAAACCCTGACCCTCACCTCTCCTTCCTCCATCTCATAATGGTGCCGATATCCTCGACCTGGTGCCGATATCCTCGACCCTCTGCCCTCTACTATTTCACGGTGGTGGTCGCGTAAGAGACGATCTCCTCCGCCGCCGAGATCAGAAGGGGGCACGAGACGCCCCCGCCCATCTGGAGGCGAGACGCTCTGCGGCCCTCAAAGGTCGGGATAGACGATCTCGATATCCAGGTCGTGGATCAGCTTTCGGAGCTCGTCGCAGGAGATGGGGCGCTTGAACTCGCTGCACCTCTTCACCTTCTCGGCCAGAAGGCATATCTCGTCCCTCTTGAGGTCGTAGCCCATCTTCTTGGTGATGTACTTGAGGGCCCGAGCCCCGGTATGCTTTCCGATTATTATCCTCCTCGCCGCCCCCACCATCTCTGGAGAGTAGAGCTCGTAGGTCCGGGGCTCCTCCAGCACCGCGGCCACGTGAATTCCCGACTCGTGGGCGAAGGCGTTCTCGCCGACGACGGCCTTGTTCTTCGGCATGATCACCCCCGAGTAGCTCTGGACGAGCTTTGAGAGGGGGGTGAGCTTGGTGGTATCGTACCGGTCCACGCCGTAATGGACCCGGAGGGCCACCATCAGCTCCTCGAGGGGGGTGTTTCCGCTCCGTTCACCGATGCCGTTGACGGTGGTATGGAGCTGCTTCGCCCCGGCCTCAGCCGCCGCCAGGGTGTTGGCCAGGGCCATCCCCAGGTCGTCGTGGCAGTGCATGCATATGGGGATATCGACCTCCTTCTTGATCTCGCTGACCACGTAATAGGCGGTCCTGGGGTTCATTATCCCCACCGTATCGGCGATGCTGACGTAGTCGGCACCTCTCTCCTCCGCCTTCTTGTAAAGCCGCTTCAGAAGCTCAAAGTCGGTACGGGTGGCGTCCTCCGCCGAGAAGCGAACGATGAGGCCGTGGTCTTTTGCGTACTCCACAGTCTCGAAGGCGCACTTGACGGCCTCCTGGCAGCTCATGTGGAGCTTGTACTTCAGATGGAGCTCGGAGGTGGCTATGAATACGCTGACCATGTCCACGTCGCAGTCCAGGGCCGCGTCCACGTCCGTGGGGACGGACCGGGAGAGGACCGAGATCTTGGATTCGAGGCCGAGGTTGGATATGTCCCGGACCGCCCTCTTCTCCGCCTCCGAGACGACGGGAAATCCCGCCTCGATGATCTCGACCCCCAACTCGTTAAGCCTGATGGCGATGTCCAGCTTCTCGTCGGGCCTGAAGACGACGCCGGGCATCTGCTCCCCGTCTCTCAGGGTGACGTCGCAGACCTCGATGTCGATCTTCGGAGTCTTTGCGAGCTCTAAGAACTGATTGACGGAATAATCTTGCATGTCGACAAGGTATGTATCATCCGTGGGTTAAATCGGTTTCGAAGGTGATCGGCGCCTTTATAGAATCCCTCGATTCGTGGCTGGGGGCCGAAGCGGGACCGGAAGCGGAAAATTTTATCTAAAAGAGCTCCAGTCTTCGACTGTGCCCGCCGTCAGCCTGATCATACCCACAAGAGACGAGGAAGAGACGATAGGAGAGTGCATCCGCCGATCTTTGGCCGTCTTCGACATGATGGAGATCGAGGGGGAGGTGATCGTCGCGGACAGCTCCACCGACTCGACGCCCGAGGTAGCGCGATCTCTCGGAGCGGAGGTGGTGAGGCCGAAGAAGCTCGGGTACGGCAACGCCTACCTGGCGGGGTTCGAGGAGGCGCAGGGCAGGTACATAGTGATCATGGACGGCGATCTCACCTACGATCCCCTGGAGATCCCCGAGTTCATCGAGATCCTGGAGAGGGGGGAGGCCGATTTCGTCATCGGAACCAGGCTGAAAGGGGAGATCAAAAAGGGGGCGATGCCCGCCCTCCACAGGTACATCGGAAACCCCCTCCTCACCTGGATCCTCAACCTCCTCTTCGGGGCCGGGATCTCCGATGCCCACTGCGGCATGAGGGCGATATCCAGGGAGGGCCTGGATCGGCTGAGCCTCCGAGCGGGGGGGATGGAGTTCGCCTCGGAGATGGTGATCGAGGCGACCCGCATTGGGCTCAGGATAAGAGAGGTTCCGATAACCTACTATCCCCGAAAGGGGGCCTCGAAGCTCAGCTCCCTCTCCGACGGCTGGAGGCACGCCAGGTTCATGATGCTCTACCGGCCCGGGCCCTTTCTCCTCGTCCCCGGCTCCGTCGCCCTCCTCCTGGGCCTCGTCCTCACCCTCTTCGTCCTGATGCAGGAGCCGACCCAGGAGCTGAGAGTCCATTCTCTGATCCTGGGGAGCATGCTGCTCATAACGGGGTATCAGACCCTTCTTTCGGGCCTTTACATCGGAGCCTTCGGCAAGACCTACGGGGTCGATGGAGGGGGCCGCCTCGCAAAGAGGCTGACGAGCTACCACTCCCTGGAGAAGGAGCTGGCCGTCGGCGGAGTCCTTCTGGCGTCCGG
>NZ_JBNGCU010000081.1:0-2870 GCF_049974945.1 Methanocrinis sp.
TGTCCTTCACGTACTCGACCTGGAGGTAATCCCGATAGAAGTCGGTGTCCTGGATGTTGTAGCCGATATCCTGGCCGGACAGAAAGAGGCTCCCGCCAGCGTCGAGATAAGCGGCCAGGTTCGCCTGGTCCTCCCCGGTGAGTGTGGTGGTAAAGTCCCTGCCCGTAAGCCATATCACGCAGTCGAAGGACGAGAGCTCGCTTCTGCTCGGAGGTCCATCGGCCTTGACGTAGCCGCGGCCGCTGGCGGCAAGAGCCTGTTCGTAGTAGATCTCGTAATCTGCATCCTCGTCGTCGTCCACCAGCAGAATCAGGCTCCGGTTCTCGAAGACCTCTACCGACCTCTCCTGGCGGTTGTCTTCGGTGAACTCCTCGCCCTCGACCCTCAGAACCCACGCCTCCAGGCTGTACCTCCCCTCGACCGACTCCGACCAGGAGAGGCTCGCCTCGACAGATCCGCCGCTGGGAAGGTCTGATATCGTCTCCGAGTCCCTGACGACCCCACCCTCCAGAAGCTGGACTGTCACGTTCCTCTCGTCCTCCAGCCCCTTGTTCTTGACGATCAGCCTCGCTTCCACTGGCCGATCGGGCTTGGTGTAGCTCGGAATCTCCATCTCGACGACCGCCAGGTCGTGGCTCGCTGTGAAGGGCTTATGGAAGCTGGTCTCTGGATCTCCCAGGAGGTTGATCTCGTAGTAGCAGAACCTCATCACATTACCGTCGCTGGTCCCGTCGATGGATCCCAGGTTGTCCTCCTTGGCGTCCTGGAGGGCCCGGCCGATCTCTTCGATCCCCTCGCCGAATACGGCATCCCAGAACTGTCGGTGGTACCTCTGGGACGGCCCGTCGGTGGTGGACCTCCTGCCCCAGCCGAACCGCGAGTTGCCCACGAAAGAGAAGGCGCCGTGGGGTTCGGTGACGAAATGCTCGAGAACAGAGTCGTCGGGCAGATAGATGCCGTCCGGGTCTCGATTGTCGAAGGAGCCGGCGTAGCAGCCCTGGCTGTACCCGAAGAAGTACCGATCGTTCCTGAGGCTGCCGACGTCGTCGGCTTTCATCTTCATGGCGCTTCCGACGTTGGCGTGACCGAGGTGGTTTATGGCGTGGACGTTGCCGTCGATCTCCTCTGTGAGGTCTGATTTATCCCATTCCCGATCCCGGTCGTAGAGGCTGAACTTCGTGTAATCGGCGGGAAATCCCGCGGTGTTGTACCCGCTGGCTTCGGAGTCGTCTTTGATCTCGTCCAGGGAGTTTCCGCCCCAGTCGCTGACGCCCCCAAACCCCAGGTACTCGCCCACCATCAGGACCTCCTTGAGGTAGGGGTCGCTGGAAGCGGACTCGTAGGCGATCGTCTTTCGCACGAAGTTGGAGAGCTCAGCGTAAGAGTCGACGGGAGCCCTCCCCACGTAGACCTCGGCCATGAGGTCCACCTCGCCGCCGCCGGGGCCGTCTCCGGGCTCGCCGTAGATGCCGTTTCCGTTGTAGTCGTAGTTTCCGTCGAGGCAGGCGTAGTAGAGGTCTGAGGGGATCTTCGGGGGGCTCGTCTCATAATCCCAGGCCCACAGGCCTCTCGCGGGAATGATGCGATCCCAGCTGTCCCCGCCCGAGCGGCTATTGTCGGCGTCCCCTCCAAGAAGGACGTAGGTGATCCCGTTGTTGAGATAGGCGTCCTTTATGAAGCCCCTGATCTTCTCCTGCTCGTCGGCCCCGGGGTATATGGCGTATATCTCCTCCACGGTGACGATGGTGGCATCGATGCCCTTAGACCTCTTCCAGTCGAGGAGGGCGGTGAAGTTGTAGGGCCCTGGAGCGTTCTTCAGGGCGCTGTTCGTGATTATAACATAATCGTAATCTTTTTCCAGGAGAGAAGAAGACCCTGTAGGCACTATATCCTTCGGGTAGGTGGAGACCTCGTCCGGATTGTCCACCATCCTCTTTACATGCTCACCGTCGTCGGGAGATCCTCTGAAGAGCCCCCGATCCAGGGTCTCTGCCGGAGCGGTCTTCACCTCCAGGTCGAAGGTGCCGAAGTAGTAGGTGTCCTTCGTCTTGGGGATGTACATGATGGGGTAAAGATTTATATAAAGAATTTTATAGCCCTGCTTCTCCTGAAGCCCCACCACAGAGTAGACGTCTTTGGGGTAAGGCTCCATCGACCCGTAGGTCGTCTCGTTTAGGGGCGTGAAGGTGTAGTTCCCTGAAAAGCTGATCGGGAGAGGGTCCTGGCCTGGCTCGATCAGAATTTTGCCGAGGTTCTTCTTCTCCCCGGGAAGGACCTTTACATCCTGTATCTCCTCCCCGAAGGGGATCAGTATCCGAGCCGTTCTGAAGGGAACGACCGGCTCTCCCGGAATGATCCTGTTCTCAAGCCCAGGGATCCTGATCGACTTTGTGGCGTTCTGGGCGCCCATAGGGAGAATCTCACCCCCGAAGCCCACCTGGATTATCGGCTCCTCCGGCCGGTATTGCCACCTTATGACGCTCTCGCCCTGGCCGAGGCCCTGGGCCGGGGCGGATGAAAAGAATAGAATAAAGCTCATGCTCAAGACCAGCAAAGAGCAGGTCAAACAGATCGTCGATCGACGCCTCATGCTCTTACCTCAAATACGGCCATATACGATCCCCTCCCTTATTCTTCGGCAAGATGTACCCCCTTCGCGCAAGATCTGCGATTGTTCATCTTCGCCAGTATTTAGAGGTCGGAACTGCTAAACCCATAATCCGGTTTATCCGATTGCGCTGATGGTCCTCTCCCTGGAGAGGATAAATAATTCTTATCGAGGGATGGTATTAAACGTTTTCCCACCCTCTCTATTTGTTAGCCCACTCTATTTGTTAGCCCACTCTATTTGTTAGCCCACTCTATTTGTT
>NZ_JBNGCU010000081.1:2970-7160 GCF_049974945.1 Methanocrinis sp.
TGTTAGCCCACTCTATTTGTTAGCCCACTCTATTTGTTAGCCCACTCTATTTGTTAGCCCACTCTATTTGTTCGTGAAAATTGCATGATGACCTCCCACCGACGGTTTGATCGAGAGATCAAATCGTCTGTCGGAGAGAGACCAAAATTACTGTCCTTGGGGGCAGAGGGAGATCTGGCTTGATCTCATCCGCAATGAGTTAGAGGAAGTTCTCTATCCCCTTCAGGTCGTCCAGGTCCTTTCCATTCATCGAAGATTCGATGACCACCCTCTCCTGGATGGTGATGGGAGCTCCCGAGCGGAGGGCGAGGGCCATGCAGTCGCTGGGCCTGGCGTCCACCTCTCGCTCCACTGAGTCGATGGATACCGATAGGCGGGCGTAGTAGACCCCGCCGTCCAGATCGTCTATGAGCACTCCGGTTATACTCGCTCCCAGGTTATCCAGGGTGGAGACGAAGAGGTCGTGGGTGGTGGGCCGTGGAGAGACCGTTCCTGACAGGGCCTGATATATCGAGATCGCCTCCGAGAGGCCCACGAAGACCGGGACGATCCTTGAGGTCTCGTCCTCCAGCAGCACCACGGGAGCGACCATATCCCCACCGGCATGGACGGCGTAGACGCCCTTCACCTTGACCTTCAGGGGAGGTGATGGCTCTTCCATGCTACCCTCTCTGCACTCATCTTATATATTAATTATCCGCGGGAGATTCCGATGGTCATCTCTACACCTTCAACAGACCACTCCTTGACCAGGGTGCCCGCGACCTCCAGCTCAGACCCCATATCGAGACGCTTCGCCCGAACCTCACCCGAGATGTGCTCTTTCATACCGAGGACGAGCTTCAAGACCTCCTCGTCCTCCATCCGAACGGAGGCCTCGATCTTCTCCTCGACCCGCAGGTCCATCTCCTTTCTCATGTCCTGGACCCTCCTGATGATCTCTCTGGCGTAGCCTTCTGCCTTCAGGTCCTCGGTGAGGGTGACGTCGACGTAGACCGTGCCCGAGGAAAATTCGGCCGCCACCAGCTTCTCGGGGACCTTCTCCAGAAACTCGACCATATCCGGGGTGATGGCGTAAGGGCCCACCATGCCCTCGCCCGCATCTATCCCCTCTCTGACCTTCACGGGGTCTGCCTCCTTGATGGCCTGGATCACCTTCTGGGCATCGCCCTTGAAGACGGGGCCGATCTTCTTGGGGACGGGATTGAGTGCGATCTCCATGGGCGGCTTTTCGCCGAGATTCATGACCGTCACCTCCTTGCAGTTGGTCTGGCTCTTGAGGACGCCCAGAAGCTCTTTCAGGTCGGGGATCTCCTTGGAGGGAGAGATGGTGACCTCTGAGACCGGCCATCTCAGCTTTCGTCCGCCCTTCTGGCGGGCGTTGGAGACCGCCTCCACCACCTCTCTGACCAGGTCCATCTCATCTTCGAGGACCTCGTCGATGAGATCGTCCTTTGACCGGTGCCAGTCGTGCATGTGGACCGACGGCGGCGCCTCGAGATCGGTGCTCCGCACCAGGTTCTGGTAGATCGTCTCGGCGGCGAAGGGGGCGAAGGGGGCCAGGAGCTTTGATAAAGTGACCATCACCTCATAGATGGTGGCGTAGGCGGCGAGCTTGTCGGGGTCGTCGGTCTCGATCCAGGTCCGAGGCCGGACGAGCTGGATGTACCAGCGGGAGAGGTCTTCGAGGACAAAGTCGGCGAGAGCCCTCGTCGCCCGGTGGAGCTGGTAGGAGTCCATGTAAGTCTTGACATCCTTTGCCAGGGTGTTCGCCCGGGAGAGGATCCACCGGTCCTCGGGCCTGAGGCTCTTCCGACAGATATCGAGGGTCGTCTTCGTCGGGTCGAACCGGTCCAGGATCATGTAGGGCAGGGGGAACCGGTAGGCGTTCCAGAGGATGTTCAGCATCCGATTGTTGTTTGCCACCCCCTCCCAGCTGAAGTGGATGTCCTCCCAGGGAGCGTTGGAGGAGAGGACGTAGAGCCGGAGGGTGTCGGCTCCGAACTTGCTGACGACCTCCTCGGGGGAGACGACGTTGCCGATGCTCTTGCTCATCTTCTTCCCCTTGTCGTCCAGGGTGAAGCCGTGCATGAGGACGCTTCTGTAGGGTGCGACACCGAAGGAGACCATGCTCGCCCCGAGCTGGGAGTAGAACCAGCCCCTCGTCTGGTCGTGGCCCTCGGTGATGAAGTCGGCAGGCCACCACTCGCGGAGCTGCTCCTGGTCCCTCGGGTAGTTGAGGGTCGCCCATGAGGCGACGGCGCTGTCGAACCAGACGTCGAAGACGTCGGGGACCCGGCGCATCTCGCCGCCGCAGGAGCACTTGAGGGTGACGAGATCGACGGCGGGCCGGTGGAGCTCTTCGACGACCTTCCCGCTTCTCGCGTTCAGCTCCTCCATAGAGCCGATCACCACCATCTTTCCACACCCGCCGCAGATCCAGATGGGCAGCGGTATTCCCCAGTACCTCTGGCGGGAGATGCACCAGTCCCGAGCTCCGCTGATCCAGTCTCTGAACCGGGCGGAGCCCGCCCAGTCGGGGTACCACTTGACCTTGGCGATCTCGTCGAGCATATCGTCACGAAGGTCTGCGATCTTGAGGAACCACTGGGGCGTGGCGATGTAGATGATGGGGGTCTTGCAGCGCCAGCAGTGGCCGTACCGATGGACGAGATCCCCCTCGGCCAGAAGAAGCCCCCGCTCGGCCAGATCCGAGTTCACCTCGTCGTTTGCAGACCTTACGTACTTGCCCACGTACTTCTCCCCGGCTTCGGCGGTGTAGCGGCCGTCCTCGCCGACGGGGCAGAAGATGGCCATCCCCTCGGCGACCCCCAGCTCGAAGTCCTCGAGGCCGTGGCCGGGGGCTATGTGGACCGAGCCGGTGTTCTCGGCGGTGACGAAGTCTGCGAGGTGTATTTTGTGGACGATCTCCCTCTGAGCCGGGATCAGGTCGATGAGAGGGTGCTCATATTCAAGCCCCTCAAGCTCTCCCCCTCCGAACCGGTCCAGGATCTCGTAGTCCTTGTACCTCCCCTCTCGGAGGACGCTCTCTACCAATGGAGTGGCGATGATCAGGATCTCGGCCTTGTCGGGGTCGCTCTTCCAGGCCCGAACCCGGGAGTACTCGAACTCCGGGTGGACCGCGACGCCGACGTTGGCGGGGATGGTCCAAGGGGTGGTGGTCCAGATCATCATGAAGGTGTTTTCCTGCCCCACCACCGGGAACTTGACGTAGATGGACGGGTCGGTCTCCTCCCAGTACTCGACCTCGGCGTCGGCGATGGCGGTTTCGCACCTTGGACACCAGTTAACGACCCTGACGCCCCGTTCCAGAAGATTCCTCTCGTTCGCCCTCTTGAGGGTCCACCAGGCGGCTTCCAGGTACTCGTCCTTCAGGGTCATGTAGGGGTCTTCCCAGTCGAGCCAGGCCCCGAGGGTCTTGAACTGCTCGGTCATCTGGTCCTTCTGGCTGAGGGCGAACTCCTTGCATTTATCAATAAACCGATCGACACCGTAGGTCTCGATATCCTTTTTGTTCTTGAAGCCCAGGTGCTCCTCAACCTTCACCTCGATGGGGAGGCCGTGCATGTCCCAGCCCGCCCGATCCTTGATGAAGAAGTCGTTCATGGACTTGTAGCGGAGGATGGAGTCCTTGATGATCTTGTTCCAGGCGGTCCCGAGGTGGATCCTCCCGGTGGTGTAGGGCGGCCCGTCGACGAAGAAGAACTTTCTGCCGCCGGTTCTCATGGTTCTGGTCTTGACGTATATTCCGTTATCGTCCCAGAACTTCCTGACCTGCTCCTCAACCTCTTTCGCGTTGTATTGTCCTGCCACCTCAGAGATCATCCTAGTCCTCCAACAACGGAAAAGGCATAAACAACGTCATATTTAGGCTTTGTCGGTTCGATCCTCTCGGACTCCAGGGGCTTGTGGCGACTGATTTCAGAAAAGTTCGTCGTCAGCGGAAAAATAAGACTTGGAGGGCCTCTCATCAGCCCTGGGCTTTCTCCATCATAGATCCATTTCACCTGATCGTACCACCAGAATATGCCCTCATCGGAGCTCGAAAAGCCCACTATGAGGCTGGAGAGGCCCATAGTTGATGATGAAGCTACAGCGTCTAACTTCACCTGGTAGACGTGGCCTTTCATCAGCTCCGCCTCCATCTCACCCATCGGCCATTCGTCTAT
>NZ_JBNGCU010000082.1:0-7152 GCF_049974945.1 Methanocrinis sp.
AAAGACGACAGGAAAGCCCCGCTATTCCATCCAGAAGCACAGATCGAAGAGGCTCCACTACGACCTTCGGCTGGAGGTGGAGGGCGTCCTAAAATCCTGGGCCGTCCCCAAGGGCCCCTCCCTCGATACGAAGACGAAGAGGCTAGCGGTCCCCACCGAGGACCACCCCCTCGACTACATCGACTTTGAGGGGACCATCCCCGAGGGCGAGTACGGTGCCGGAGGCGTAATCGTCTGGGACATGGGGACCTACGAGAACACCACCGAATCCGACGGAGAGGAGGTGCCGATCGCCGAAGCCCTGGAGAAGGGGCACGCCACCGTCTTCCTCTCGGGCAAAAAGCTTTCGGGCGGCTTTGCCCTCACCCGGACCGGCCGGGGGAAGAACGAGCGGTGGATCCTGGTGAAGATGAAGGACGACTTCGCGCGGCCCGACCTCGACATCCTGGAGGAGAAGCCCGATTCCGCCCTGACCGGCAGGTCGGTGGAAGAGGTGGCCGGAGAGGAGACGAGCTGATTTTGATTCTGTCGATCTATGCGTTCAGCTTCGGGCTTTTTTCGCCACCACCTCCAGCCTCGTCATCCCCACGTGGACCCTCCCCTCAGCGTCGAGAGGATGGGTTCGGAGGTAGCGGTCGACGATCTCGGAGACGAACTCCCCGCGAAGTCCCTCGGGAACCCGTTCCAGGTAGGGGTGCCAGGTCGTCTCGATCCACCCGCAGAACTTCTGTGGATTCGGCTGGACCATATCCTTGGGGATCAGCTCGACCCTCTGGGGCGATAGGCCCGCCTCGACCAGCCAGACCCGGTACTCCTCGGACCCGAAGAAGGCATATCGGAAGGTGAAGCCCTCGAAGTAAGATCGCCACTTTCCCTCTCGGGTCATCTGGTCGGCGATTTTCAGGGGCGCGGCGGCGTTACCCCGGCCCCCGAACTGGAGGAGGGCTCGGCCGCCGGGCTTGAGGGCGCGGCGGATGCCACCGAGGACGGGTCCGTGGTCGGCGATCCAGTGGAGGGCGGCGAAGGAGACCACCAGGTCGAACTCCTCCTCGAAGCTGAGGTCTCGGGCGTCGGCCTCCGCGAAACGGAGGTTTTTGATGATCTCGGGCGGGAACCTCTCTCCGGCGAACCGGACCATCTCCGTTGAGCTGTCGATCCCCAGGACCGATCCTCTCGGGACCAGATCTGCGATTCTGGCGGTGATCCTCCCGTCGCCGCAGCCGATGTCGAGGATCCGTTCGTCCCCCTCGATCTCGATCTTTCTTATCAGCTCTTCTGCCCAGAGCTCCTGGGCCGAGGAGCTTTGCGCGTACTTATCCGGCCTCCATCTGTCCAACTGCCATCCCCTCAAAATGCTCGTTCTGATATGGGCGATTAATTCTGGGTCTCGAAAAGATAACTATTTCTACAGCAAAAGCCTCCGGGGCTTTGTGGTCCAAGACCTAGAGCTTCCGACGATCAACGCTCAGAAGTCCACCGTCCTGGTGATCCTGGGGCTATCCGCCTACTTCGCATACCTTTATTCCTTGGGCCTCTGTGAGGTGACTGAAAGCCTCGCCCAGGTGGACCTGGCCATCTTCGGGCTGGCGTTTCTTTTATCTCTCCTGGACGTCGTCTTCAACGCCCTATCCTGGAAGACGCTGATCCGGGAGCTGAACTACCGGATCTCTCTCGCCGACGTCTTCTTCATCTACATGTCCAGCATATTCTTGAACAACCTGATCCCCTCGGGGAGCGTCTCGGGCGAGACCGGCCGCCTCTACTTCCTCTCCAAGATCGCGGGGAATGCAAGGCTCGAATCCAGCACCGCCAGCGTCGCCGCCACCAGGATCATCACGGCGATCCCCTTCGTTTTGGGGATGTCCCTTGGCCTTGCCTACCTCCTCCTGTACTACGAAATCCCCTCCTGGGCCCTCACCACCTGCTTCTCGATGATATTTCTCATGGTATCGGCGGGAGTCCTCTTCATCGGGGTCTGCTTCTCGGAGAACCTCCTCCAGAGGGTGGTCAACGTTCTGATCGACCAGGTGGAGGTGCTCTTCAATAGAAGCATCAATAGAAACTTCTACTGCGAGATCACCCGCCAGTTCCAGCAGAGCATGCTCCTCTTGCGAAATAGGAACGGACCCCTCATCCTGAGCTCCTTCTGGGCCTTCGCCGGCTGGCTCTCTCTGAACCTGGTGGCCTTCGCCGCCTTCCGGTCCCTGGGCGTGGAGATCCCCCTCTTCGCCGTCTTTGCGGTCTATTCGGTGATCATGGTCTTCCAGAACCTGCCTCTGATTCTGCCGGGGGGGCTGGGGATCGTCGACATCCTCATGACCGCCCTCTTCACCGCCGTCGGCGTCTCGCTCCACGATGCCGCGGCGGTCACCATCCTCGCCAGGGTCGCCCAGCTCTGGTTTCACACCCTCCTGGGCGGGATATGTACAGCCTACCTCCTGAGGAAGGTCGGCAAGAATGAGGCGAAACGGGGCGCATCGAGAATTCCGGCAGCAGGTCCCTGAAAGCATGATCCCGATCTCCCAGGGGACCGTCAAGCCCCTTCAGCCCTTCGACTTCGGCAAAAGCTGCAGCATCTACGCCCGGTTTGATGGATGGACCCATACCGCCTTTATCGACGGGGTCCTCTACAAGGGCTTTGAGGAGAAGGGCGCTGTTCATCTTTTGGAGGTCTGCGAGCGGAAAGGCGAGATGGAAGCGCAAGCTCTTCAGGTTTGAGCCGGAATCATCGGCCAGCTCTGATTCGGCTTTGGCTTCGGTCTCGAGCTGGACCTCTGTCTGCTCTCCGCCCTCTTCAGACCCCTCCGCCCGGGATCTCGCCGCCTGGATCCTCTCATCAGATCTGGACCTTCGGCCCCTCTACGGGGTTGACGATCCTGCCTTCGCGCCCCTGGCAGAGAGGCTCTGGGGCCTCAAGCCGCCCAGGACCGCCACCGTCTTCGAGGCCCTGATGATAGCGATAATCGAGCAGCAGATAGGCCTGAAGGTCGCCAACCTTCTCCAGAACAGGCTTGTTTCGCGCCTCGGCCTCACTTTGAGTTTCGGAGACCTCGAATTCTTCGCCCTCCCCTCCCCCCAGAGGATCGCGGGCCTCGATCCCCAGATTCTGAGAGATCTGGGCCTCAGCATGAACAAGAGCCGCTTCATTTTGGGGATCGCCGATGGAGTCGCCTCCGGGAACCTGGACCCCGAGTCTCTGAAGAAGATGGCGACGGAGGAGGCGAGAGAGGTCCTCCTATCGATGAAGGGGGTGGGGAGGTGGACCGCCGACTACGTCCTGGTCCGGGGATTGGGGAGGTATGAGGCCGTCCCCGTCGACGACCTGGGGATAAGGGACGCCGTCGGCCTATTCTACAAGGGGGGAGAGAGGGCCACGGCCCAAGAGGCGGAGGAGGTCCTCTCCCGGTTCGGGGATCTTGGGGGCGTCGCCGCCTACTATCTGCTCTCCTCCAAGTTCACCTCCTGATATCTCACCTCTTGATATCCGCGTGATACTCCTGAAGCGACTTCACCCCCGATCCTCCCCTCTTGAAGGCGGCGATACCCTTGGCTGCCGCCGAGGCCGCGGCGGCGGTGGTGATGTAGGGCACCCTGTACTTGATGGCGGCCTTCCGGATATAGGAGTCGTCGTACTGGCTCGCCTTGCCGATGGGGGTGTTGACCACGAGCTGGACCTCCCCGTTCTTGATGGCGTCGTCGATGTTGGGCCTCCCCTCGGTGAGCTTCAGGATCGGCTCGGATTCTACCCCGTTTTTTGCGAGGAAGTCGCGGGTTCCCCCCGTCGCCTTTATGGCAAACCCGAGCCTGTAGAACTCCCTTGCAGCCTCCAGGGCGTTCGATCTGTCCTTGGAGGCCACCGTGATCAGAACCGCCCCCTCCTTGGGGAGGACCTGCTTTGCCGCCTCCTCGGCCTTGTAGAAGGCCATGCCGAAGGAGTCGGCCATCCCCAGAACCTCGCCCGTGGACCTCATCTCCGGCCCCAGGAGCGGGTCGACCTCCGGGAACATGTTGAAGGGGAAGACCGCCTCCTTGACCCCGAAGTGGGGGATCGGCCTCTCTTTAAGCCTCAGGTCGGCGAGCCTTCTTCCCATCATCAGCTCTGTTGCAATCCGGGCCATGGAGACGTTGCAGACCTTCGAGACCAGGGGGACCGTCCGGGAGGCCCGGGGGTTCGCCTCCAGGACGTAGACGACCTCCTTTGCTATGGCGTACTGCATGTTCATCAACCCCACCACGCCGAGCTCCCGGGCGATCCTCTGGGTGTACTCCTTGATCGTATCGATCTGCCTTTTGGGGATGGTCACCGGCGGGATCACGCAGGCTGAGTCGCCAGAGTGGACGCCGGCCTGCTCGATATGCTCCATCACCGCGGGAACGAAGGTCTCGGTCCCGTCGGAGAGGGCGTCGGCCTCCGCTTCCAGGGCGTTCTCCAAGAACCGGTCGATCAGGATGGGTCGCTCCGGCGTCACGTCCACGGCGGCCTGGACATACCGCTCCAGCATCTCCTCGTCGTAGATCACCTCCATCCCCCGGCCGCCCAGGACGTAGGAGGGGCGGACCATGAGGGGATAGCCGATCCGGGCCGCCACCTCCAGGGCCTCATCGAGGTTGCTCGCCATCCCCGACTCGGGCATGGGGATATTCATCTTCTCCATCATCATCCGGAACCGGTCCCGGTCCTCGGCGAGGTCGATGGTATCGACGGTCGTCCCGATGACCTTCGCCCCCGCCTCCTCCAGCTCCCTTGCTATGTTCAGGGGGGTCTGGCCACCGAACTGGACGATCATCCCCTCGGGCCGCTCCTTCTCGTAGATGCTGAGGACGTCCTCGACGGTCAGAGGCTCGAAGTAGAGCTTGTCGGAGGTGTCGTAGTCGGTGGAGACGGTCTCGGGGTTGCAGTTCACCATGATCGTCTCGTAGCCGAGATCCCGGAGGGCGAAGGCGGCGTGAACGCAGCAGTAGTCGAACTCGATCCCCTGGCCGATCCGGTTGGGCCCGCCTCCCAGGACCATCACCTTCCGCCGGTCGCTCGTCTCCGTCGCGTCCGGGGCGTTGTAGGTCGAGTAGTAGTAGGCGGCGTCCTCGACCCCGCTGACGGGGACCGGGTGCCAACCCTGGACGATCCCCAGGGCCTTTCTTCGGCTCCGGATCTCCGTCTCGGGGACCGAGAGGAGATTTGCGAGGTACCCGTCTGCAAAGCCGTCCTTCTTGGCCCGGACCAAAAGGTCGTCGGGGAGGGTCTCCGCCACGTCCTCGACCTCGCCTCCCTTCCTGTACCTGAGGATCTCCTCCTCGAGCTCCACCAGCTCCTTCATCTGCTGGATGAACCAGGGCTTGATCGAGGTGATCTCGCTTATCTCCCCGACCTCTGCCCCTTTGCGGAGGGACTCGTAGATGATGAACTGCCTCTCGCTGGAAGGCCACTTCAGCATCTCCATGAGTTCCGGGAGGGGTTTTCCGTTGAAGTCCTTCGCAAATCCCAGGCCGTACCGCCCGATCTCAAGAGACCTGATCGCCTTCTGGAGGGCCTCCTTGTAGGTCTTGCCGATCGCCATCGCCTCGCCGACGGCCTTCATCTGGGTCCCCAGCCTGTCCTCGGCGCCCCTGAACTTCTCGAAGGCCCAGCGGGCGAACTTCACCACCACGTAGTCGCCAGAGGGGGTGTACCTATCCAGGGCACCCTCCCTCCAGTAGGGGATCTCGTCGAGGGTCATGCCGCTCGCGAGCTTCGCCGAGACCAGGGCGATGGGAAAGCCGGTGGCCTTGGAGGCCAGGGCCGAGGAGCGGCTGGTCCGGGGGTTGATCTCGATGACCACCACCCGGCCCGTTTCGGGATCGTGGGCGAACTGGACGTTCGTCCCTCCGATCACCGCGATGGCCTCTGCGATCCGGTAGGAGTAGTCCTGGAGCTTCTTCTGAAGCTCCTCGGAGATGGTGAGCATGGGGGCGGTGCAGTAGGAGTCGCCTGTATGAACCCCCATGGCGTCGACGTTCTCGATGAAGCAGACGGTGATCATCTGGTTTTTAGCGTCCCTCACCACCTCCAGCTCCAGCTCCTCCCAACCCAGAACCGACTCCTCGATCAGGACCTGGCCTATGAGACTCGCGGAGATGCCGCGGCTCGCCACCATCCGCAGCTCCTCGACGTTGTAGACCAGGCCGCCTCCGGTGCCGCCCATGGTGTAGGCGGGCCTGACCACGACCGGATATCCCAGATCGGCGGCCACCTTCTCTGCGTCCTCCACGGAGTAGACGGCGGTGCTCTTGGGGATCTCTATCCCCAGCCGGTTCATCGTCTCCTTGAAGATGATCCGGTCCTCTCCCCGTTCGATGGCGTCGAGCTCAACGCCGATCACCTTGACGCCGAACCTCTCCAGGACTCCAGCCTTGGCCAGCTCCGAGCTGAGGTTGAGGCCGGACTGGCCTCCGAGGTTCGGGAGGAGGGCGTCAGGCCTCTCCTTCTCGATGATCTGGGCTACCCTCTCCACGTTCAGGGGCTCGATGTAGGTCACATCCGCCATTCCCGGGTCGGTCATTATCGTCGCCGGGTTTGAGTTCACCAGCACTATCTCGTATCCCAGCTCCCGGAGGGCCTTGCAGGCCTGGGTTCCTGAGTAGTCAAATTCGCAGGCCTGGCCGATAACGATAGGCCCCGACCCGATGATCATTATCTTGTTGATGTCTTCTCTCTTGGGCACCTTTCCGCCTCCACGTCATATCGTTCTCGTCTCTTCAAAGCCGCAGAGCCCTAGAGGGTGAGGGATAAAAAGGCTGTTGCTGGAGAAGATATTGTGGTGGGATTCCGGCGGAATCGGACAATTGAGGCTGTTTCAGAACTACTTATACTGACCTTCATCGCGAATCGAAGTTTGCAGGCCATTTGAGGCTAAGGGTAGTGATTTTTCTGTTAGCGATCCGTTCGTGGACTCGCTGTACTACCTTAACGGCCGCCCTTCCCTGTGAAGTTCCTTTGGCGCATTTAGATAGCCGTCTCTGAGCTTTGGCCAACGCCTTCTCTTCAGATCGAAAGAATCGGGGGTTATCGATCTTCTCTCCGTTGGAAAGGGCTCCGCTTTCATCCCCACCCTGAAGGGTGGGGCCTTCCCGCTCTGCCCTTCGCGATCCCGCGAGGTAAAAGAGTATGGCGGCCTC
>NZ_JBNGCU010000083.1:0-3249 GCF_049974945.1 Methanocrinis sp.
GGTTGGTCTCGATCAGGCTCTCGTTGACGTCCAGGTCGAGGAACTCCTTCTGGCTTTCGGTGGTGGAGAGGTTGGTCTCGATCAGGCTCTCGTTGACGTCCAGGTCGAGGAACTCCTTCTGGCTTTCGGTGGTGGAGAGGTTGGTCTCGATCAGGCTCTCGTTGACGTCCAGGTCGAGGAACTCCTTCTGGCTTTCGGTGGTGGAGAGGTTGGTCTCGATCAGGCTCTCGTTGACGTCCAGGTCGAGGAACTCCTTCTGGCTCTCGGTGGTGGAGAGGTTGGTGTCGATCAGGCTCTCGTTCGCGGTGTCGTTCAACGTGTCATCTACGGTGTCGTTCGCGGTATCGTTCAAGAACTCGTTGAGGGCTGCGGGGATGTCCGCCTCCGAGTCGAGGCCTAGAAAGTCTTGGACATCCTCTTGCCCTATGGCAGACCAGGCCTGCAGGAGGGCGAGAGTTGCAACCGTTAATGCTAGAATCTTTCTCATAATCCGGGTCTTATACACCGGGCGTGCATAAATCTTTCCGTCTAAAGGGCCGATCGGGTGGTCAAGGGCTGAGAGGGGCTAAATCTCCAATAGGGGAGACCATCTGCGCCTTTCATGCCTCCTCTTTCGCCTCTCGATCCACCCTCTTCAGCTCTTCGGTGGAGGCCTCGGGATGCTCGCTTAAGTACTGGGCAACTTTGGGCTTGTGGACCAGGGCGCAGTCGACACAGCTCCAGAGCCTCTTGCCCCGCTTGGTCCTGATGAACTTGCCGAGCTCGGGATCTTTGCAGGGGTAGAGGGGACAGAAGCAGTGAGTGCAGTCCTGGCCCTCGAAATGGCAGGGGTAGTACTGGCACTCTCCGGCTTCGACGTTGGTGACGGGCTCGTCGGCGGCGGCTCGGACCCCGCAGGGATCGTCGGTGACGATCCCGTCGGCCCCGAGCCGCCTCAGCCAGCGGACCTTATCGGGGTCGTTTATCGTCCAGGGATAGACCTCGATCTCCTCCCGATGAGCCCTCTTGAAGAGGTTGGGGTTGGTGATCCTCGGAAAGATGGAGTCGGCTCGAGCCTGGAGGGCCAGATCCACCGGGTTTATGGGAAGCGAGGATACGATGATCCCGGTCTTTACCTCGGCCAGCTCCTTGATCTCGCGGACCGAGGCGTGACGAAAGGAGGTGACGATCGCCCTTCGCCCCTCCACCTCCCGGGCCACCAGCTCTTCGAGCCCCTCCTCTTTCAGCTCGACGACGATCCCCATCTCCAGCTCCTCGACCAGGGCGACGGCCTCGGCGAGGGTGGGAACCCTCTCCCCTCCCCCGGCGTCCAGACGCCTGATCTCCTCCAGGGTCATATCCTCGACCCTGCCCGAGCCGTCGGTGGTCCTCTCGACGGTCTCGTCGTGGATGACCACCAGAGAGCCGTCTTTCGAGAGACGGATGTCCACCTCCGCGTAGTCGGCGCCGCAGATCTTGGCCGCGCGGATCGCCTCCAGGGTGTTCTCGGGAGCGATAGACCTTGCACCGCGGTGGCCGATGACAGTTGACATCAGAGCCGGCTCTTGCAAGAAGATATATCACCTTTTCTGCCGGGATCGAGGCCGTCCGGTCCAGGGCAAGGGTTATACCGCAGGGAAGATCAAACTCCCCAGGAATGCTTGACAATCTCGATAAGTTCACCCGTCTGAAGAGAGGCACCGCGGGGGCCATAAACATCGACCCCCTCCAGAGAGGGGGCATCCTCACCCCCGAGGCGAGAGAGGCGATAGTGGAATGGGCCGACGGCTACTCGGTCTGCGACTTCTGCACCGGGGCCCTAGACGAGATCCAAAACCCTCCCATAAGAGAGTTCGTCCACCAGGCCCTCCCCGAGTTTCTGGATGTGGACGAGGTCAGGATAACCCACGGGGCGAGGGAGGGGATGTTCGCGGCCATGCACTCCCTCTGCAAGAGGGGTGAGACGGTGGTGGCCGACGGCAACGTCCACTACACCACCCTCCTGGCCGCGGAGCTCTCGGGCCTGAAGGTGGAGCTGGTCCCTGCCAGCGAAAAGCCCCACTATCGGGTAGACCCGGAGGGTTATGGAGAGGCGATCGAGAGGGCGAAGAACCGAGGCGAAAAGGTCGGTATGGCTGTTCTCACCTACCCGGACGGGAACTACGGCAACCTGGTGGACGCGGAGGCCGTCTCGGAGATATGCCATCGCGAGGAGATCCCCCTGATGCTCAACGGAGCCTACTCGGTGGGGAGGATGCCGATCTCCGCGAAGAGGCTGGGCGCGGACGTCATCGTCGGCAGCGGCCACAAGTCGATGGCCTCCTCGGGTCCGATAGGGGTGCTGGGCGCGTCCGAGGAGTTGGCCTCGCTGATATTCCGAAGATCGAAGCTGGTGCCCAATAAGGAGATCGAGATGCTGGGATGCACCCTCCGGGGCGCAGGGGTGCTGACGATGATGGCGAGCTTTCCTGCCGTCGTCGAGAGGACGAAGCGGTGGGACGAGGAGGTGGAGAAGGCCCGCTGGTTTGCAGAAGAGATGGAGAGGCTCGGGATGAGCCTTCAGGGCGATCGGCCCCACCACCACGACCTGATGTTCTTCAACTCCGAAGTCCTCTACGAGATATCCCAGACCGCGAAGAAGGGGCGCTATTTCCTCTATCGCGAGCTGAAGAAGAGGAAGATCTTCGGGATAAAGCCCGGCCTCACCAGGCGGTTCAAGCTGAGCACCTACCTCCTGCCCCGCGAGGATCTGGAGACGGTCCTCTCGGCCTTCGAGGAGATCGTGGCTCTCCACCCCAAAGCATAAGCTTTATGAGATATGGCCCTCCTATGAAGGGCCTGAGCGGCTGTGGTCCAGGGGTTAGGACATGAGCTTCCCAAGCTTGTAGCCCGGGTTCGATTCCCGGCAGCCGCACTATACTATTTTGAAGGTGTTTCCCATCCTGCGAGCGCCTCGATCTCATCCGTTTCATCTACATCCGGCGATAGCTACATAGTTTGAACTCTCCCTCTCTATATCATGACAGTATAACTTTAAAGTCGGACAGATCGACAAATATATATCATATTAACTCACTCTGCCGCGAAACTTCGTAACGTGTCCGAGAATGCGCATTTTCTTAGGTTGTGAAGAAGACGGCAGGCCCTTCGAAGGTGCTTTCCACCGACCTGACAGCAGAAGACGAGAGCGGAAAAACCGGCCCTGGACCTTCGGGGAGGCTGACGAGATATGTCGAGATGTGATCTATACGACGTGGCTGAAGCGTCGCT
>NZ_JBNGCU010000083.1:3349-7148 GCF_049974945.1 Methanocrinis sp.
GAGGCTGACGAGATATGTCGAGATGTGATCTATACGACGTGGCTGAAGCGTCGCTAAAATCCTTCACGCGCTCCAAGGTGCGAACTAAAATCCTCCTTTGCCTGAGAGATGGCGCCAAGAGCACCAGCGATCTGGAGAAGGAGGCGGGCATCAGAAATACGACGATCCTGCATGCCATAAAGGAGATGTCCGATTCAGAGATCGTAGCTCGAGCTGATCAAGGCTATGCTCTGACCAACCTGGGCAAGATGCAGGCCTACATGCTCACCGAGATGATGGATTTCGTCCTGGTCATGGAGAAGTACCATGACTTCTGGCTTACCCACGACATAAGCGCGATACCCGAGACCCTTTTGACCAGGATAGGGATGCTGAGCAGGTCCGAGATCCTCGAAGGAGATCCGGCAGACATCCTCAGAACCCAGGAGTTCTTCATCTCGGAGCTCAGGGGGGCAAAGGCGATCCGCGGACTCTCCCCCATCATAATACCCGGCTACCCCGAGGCGGTGGCGATCGCCGTCATGGACGGGGCCGAGGTCGACCTGATACTGACGAAGTCGATATTGGATATCGTTATCCGGCAGCATACCGATCTCTTAAAGCAGCTATTGGAAGCTGATAACTTCAGGCTGTACAGGATCAATATGGACGTCGCTGCAGCGTTCACCGTCACCGACTCAATCTTCTCTTTGGGACTGTTCAGGCTCGATGGAGGCTACGATGTAGGGAAGGACCTGAACTGTATTGGAGGGGCGGCCATCAGCTGGGGAAATGAGCTCTTCGATCATTACTTGGCCAAATCGGATCGAATCGGGTCGATCTGATGCCGTCTCGGTCCCATTTTTGTACCCCCTTTCTAATCTTCTGCTATGATCGTATGATGAATTTGAGGTTGAGAATATTGTTAATAACTATGAACGCTGATGGTATAACGCAAAATTTCAGCACCCTTACAGACGGTGCTGACATATAGAACATATACTCGTGATCGACCACTCAATTTTGATTTTGGGAAGAGTTCTAGATCTCAGACTAAAAAAAGTCAATATTAATAATCTGTCATATCCATTTCAGAACTGCAAGCTATTGGCTATTGTTTGTAGACTGATATAATTTTTAAAAAAAAATATTAAAATGCTATTATGTCGACAAGATTATGAGTGTCTGTTAGTACTATTGTTCTCTGGGTGTTGTATCTTGAATGGATCTTACTGCACATATGGATCGGATCTTGGTAATGTTCTAAACAGAATATTTACGTTCTTGTCGGTAAGTTCTCTCTTCATCGGGGGTACTGGCTTTTTCAAGACCTATGTCGGGTACACTCTGCTGGGAGAGCCCCCCGGGATGCTGACATGTGCGATAGTTTTTTTGATCGCTTTCTCCGTCTACAGCCTCGACAAGATCGCCGATCTGGACAAAGACATAATCAACATGCCTCAGAGGAGGAGCTTTCTTTACGGACGCAAAAGACTCGTCCTCTCCTCTTCCCTGGCTGCGTACGGGCTGGCGGCCCTCTTGACTCTGGCGAGCACGCCGACGGCGCTCCCCATAGTCCTGACCCCCATAATCGCCAACGCCTTTTACGGCACGAAGCTTTTGCCGGGAGTCCCCCGGCTCAAGGACATCCCGGTGATGAAGAACTTGGTGGTGGCATCGACCTGGGCTCTGATCACGACCCTCTTGCCCGCTATGAGCGCGGGATGCCTGGAGCCGTTCAAGATCGCCATCGTCGGATACTTCATCTTTGTGAAGACCTTTGTGGACACAGCGCTCTACGATATGAGGGATGTCGAGGGCGACAGGCAGAACGGCGTCAGGACGATTCCCGTGATCCTTGGGACCGGGAGGACGACAGCGCTCCTCATGGCCGTCAACAGCACTCTCCTTTTTATACCGGCGTTTATGCAAGGTGAAGTTAAGCTGTTTACGGTGATCCTCATCGTCTACGGATACGCCTACATACTCTATTTCATGAAGAGCAGAGATCCCCTAGTGCTGGACTTTTTGGTGGAGGGTGAATGGATGCTCGCAACATTTCTCATCCTCCTCTATTTCTGACCTCGTTCAGCTGCCGATCTTCGATGGCTGCCGCTCGGTCGAGATTAACTATTAATACGAATCAAGACCTCCACCACAGAGAGGTATGGAGAGATGGAGATGAAAACCGCCAGATGGTCAATAATAGCCCTTGTCTTGGCCTCCCTGATCCATCCATGTGCCGCCCTCAGCAACGTCGACGTCACCGGCACCTGGGAGTCGCGCTACAACTTCGGTCTGATTGAAGAGGTGATGACCGCCAACATACTGCAGGTCGGAAGCGAGATCATCGGGTCTTATTCGGTAGAGATCCTCCCATCCGGGGACGAATACAGCGGGATCATCTTCGGGACCGTCGATGGCGACGAGATCAAAGCCTTCTACCTGGCCATAAAAGGCGCAGACGGGAGCAACCCCCTGACAACCATATCCTTTACCGACGGAGTCGCAATAAAGGATGACAAGATCCGGGGCGAGTTTTACTATCGGGACAGCGATCTGTTAGAGCTATCGGGGGCCTACGAGGCGGATCGAGTCTGAAATGGATGAGGATTGCTGGGATCTTCAAAATTATGTGTTGGAGTGGATCTTTAAAGGGCTTGGAGGAGCCGCCTTCCCCGGACTGAGGCAGCCACCCCCTCAAGCCTCTGCGGTCTCGTAGTCGGTATCCATGGTGTCCTGGAGCCCGTCTTTGGAGATGTGGGTGACCATCCTCTCTGAGACGTCCTGGTCGGAGATGATCTCCTCAAAGCGCTTGGTATACCCATCCCTCTCGGCGGCCGCCTGACACCCAAAGATGTTCTTGTACTCGCTGATGGTGGAGGGGGCCACCCCCAGCCTTTCGCTCATCTCCTTCACCGAGAGTTCGGCATTGGCCAGCTTCAAGAACTCCTGCTTTTCGAAGGGCGGCTTCAGGTCTGCTTCTCGGAACAGATGGAGCTTGATCCTGGCACGGCTAACGGTCTTGTTGAGCGCTCGATCTCCCAGCTCCTCGGCGATCTCGGTATCGCTTAGCCCCTTATAAAATAGCCTCACCACCGTGGCCAGCTGCTCTGGGGTGAGCTTGGTCTGTATGTTGTATCGCCTGCACATATCGGATACAACCACCCGAAGCTTGTGTTCGATCTCTTCACTTCCTTTGAGATCGCCATGTAGCGTGGCCTGCTTCTCGACCACTTTGGTGCTGCTTGAGATCTTCAAGAACAGCTCTTTCAACTGCTCCGTCTTATCGCTCATTTAAGTACACACCCCGCCGATAACTCCTTTGTTTATACTATAAAGAGGTTTCCCATAATATTGGCAGGAGCTTCTCGGCGAAGATAACTCCCGAAACAGAGCCGTCTGGAGCGGCAGAAGATCTTACCTGCCGCTCTCTACCGGGAGGCGGATCCAAAGAAAAATGCCCCGGTCAAAGCCGCTCTCTTTCTTTGAGAAGGCGGGAGAGATGCCGGATTCGATCCTTCAAAATCTCCTTCGCGGCCTCTTCTTGAACCTGTTCTCGGGCTTCATGTCCCTGGCGACACCGGCGGCGATGAACCGCTCCACCCTCTCCTCCTGGCTCCTCCTCTCCTGGACCATCCTCTTCACGATGACGTAGTTGGCGATGAAGAAGATCGGCAGCATCAGGAGGCATATGGCGGCGATCTGCCAGATCTCCAGGTGATAAGAGACGTCCATGAGACATAAATTGCACCGCCAGTATAAAAATTCACCGGAATTTCGAGAGGAGCCTCGCATAAAACTCCCGCTCATCCCCCTC
>NZ_JBNGCU010000084.1:0-7133 GCF_049974945.1 Methanocrinis sp.
CGGGGGTCGTGGGTTCGAATCCCACCGGGTCCGCCTGCTACTTAAATTTTCGAAACAAACGGAATTTTTCGAGGGAACGATTATGTGCGAGCTATCCGTTTACATGAAGGGCGAGAAGGAGTGCTTGATGGAAGGGGTGGTCGTCCTGGTGACCAAAGGGGAGACGGTCCAGATGGAGGATATCCTGGGGAGGACGAAGGAGGCCAAAGGCCGGATCGTCGAGGTGAACATCACCAATCAGAAGGCCTTCCTGGAGCCGGTTTAGGCGACAGATGGCGCTGCTTGGTTTTCTATTTTGGATCGGTCCGCCTTCGACATTTTGATGATCGATGACGGGGGAGAGCCGACGGTTTACCTCCTCATCTCAGAGAGCTCCAGCACGTCCTCCCCCTCGACGAAGGCGAGGTCCCGCTCCCGGGCGTAGGCCGTGGCCTCCTCCTTCGAGAGGGCGAGCCCCGTCTTTCCGTCCAGCATCTCGCAGACGACGACGGCGGGGGCGATCTCCGCGGCCCTGGCCAGGAAGATGGAGAGCTCCGTCTGGCCCCTCCTCTCATCGAGAAGGGCGGGGGCGGCCCTCAGAAGGGGGACGTGGCCGGGGGACCTGAACTCTCTGCCGAAGTCGACGGAGCCGCCGCAGGCGGCAGCTCTTGTGATCTCTGCAATCCTCTTTATCGTTAGGGCCCGGTCGTTGTCTGTGATCCCAGTGAAGGTCTCGCGATGGTTGACCCAGAGGGAGAAGGTGGATTTGGAGTCGTAGGGTATGTCGCCCTCTCGCTCGTATAGGGACTCTATCGCCCCGAAGCCCTCGGCCTTCGTTCCGTCTTTTCCGCCGTTATCGCCCTCTTCGCCCTTCGCGAAGCCCGCTGCGAACTTCAAAACGTCGGCGATGTAGGGAAGCCCCAGGTTTGAGGTGGCGATGGGATCGATGGCGACGCAGACCAGGCCCCCCGCGTCACGCCGAAGCTGCCATACGATCTCGGGGGTCACAAACTCCGCGGCTACAACAAGATCCGTCTCTCCCTCCCGGTCGTCGAAGTCGTAGAGCAGGATCACCTCGCCCCTCTTCAGGGCCTCCGCCGCAGCCAAAGCCCTCGTCGCCCCACTCTCCTCTATCTCATCCGCTCTTCTGCCATCCCCTCTCTTCATCTTAAGACCAACTCCACCTCATCCCCGTCCGCGAGGCCCAGGGCCTTTCGCAGGTTGACCGGGGCGATCAGCTCCAGAAGGCTCGCCGGGTAGCTCGTCCGGTCGGGCCGCACGATGGCCCCCTTTATGCCCTCGATCCCGACGGGGCGGCACCTGCACGCCCCGAAGGTTCTCCCCTCGTCTTCAAAGCCCTCGATCCTGATTGATTTGGGATCGGATTCGTCGAGGCCGAAGGGCTCATCGAGCTTCAGGTTCAGGGTGCCTGGAGAGGGATCAAAGCCGATCTTCTCGGAGAACTGCCGTCTGTACCCCTCTCGGGAGATGTAGTACTCGCCCTCTCCGAGGCCGCTGACGACCCTGCCCCTGATCCTGACCTCCTGCAGCCCTTCGAAGATCCTCTGATAGTCCTCGTACTCGGCCTTCAGCCTCAGAGCCCCCCTCTCTGTTATCCTCACCCTCTGCCCCTCGTTGGTGACGACCCTCGATATGTAGCCTTCCCCCTCCTGGGCCAAGAGCCTCCGCCATGCCGTCTGGGGACTCGACCCCATCTCCAAGGCGAGGGTCGAGGACGACAAAGTCAGGTCATTCTTCATCGCCCCGAGAAGGGCGAGTCTCTTCAGAGTTTCGACCTCGATTTACCCACCCCATCAAATTTGAGATGCCTGCCAAATATGGTATGATAATATATAACGATTATCGCCGCAGAGGTTTCTGCCTCCGATGTCGTCACCGGAAGGCGGATCGACCCTCTGAAGCCCACTTCAGCAATGGGGCGGGGCGGCCATACGTTCTGCCCCTCCGATTGAAAAATGGTAAGTCTCGATCCTCTCTTCAGGCGTACTGGCCGAAGGCCACCTCTGAGACCTCCTTGGAGCTCTCGGAGCGGGTGTCGAAGATCTTGGATCGGGCCATCTCGAAGTCCCGGTGGCAGACGACGTCCCTCTCCTCCCGGATCGCGAACATCCCCGCCTCCGTCGCCAGGGCCTTCATGTCTGCGCCGCTGGCGCCCTCGGCTCCGTCTGCGATCCTCTTCAGGTCCACGTCGGGGTGGAGGTTCATGCAGGCCGTATGGATCGCCAGAATCGAATGTCTGCTCTCCTTGTTCGGCAGGGGGACGTAGATCAGACGGTCGAACCGCCCTGGCCGGAGGAGGGCGGGGTCGAGCATATCGAGCCTGTTGGTGGCGGCGATCAGCTTCACCTCCCCCCGGGGGTCAAAGCCGTCCATCTCCGCCAATAGCTGCATCAGGGTCCTCTGAACCTCGCGGTCGCCGCTCGTCGCCCCGTCCATCCTCCTCGATCCGATGGCGTCCAGCTCGTCGACGAATATTATGGCGGGAGCCTTGTCCTGGGCGAGCTCGAAGAGCTCCCTCACCATCCTCGCCCCCTCGCCGATGTACTTCTGAACGAGCTCGCTTCCCACCACTCGCAGGAATGTGGCCTCGGTGCTGCGGGCGACGGCCTTCGCGAGAAGGGTCTTTCCGGTTCCAGGGGGGCCGTAGAGGAGGACTCCCTTCGGCGGCTCTATCCCCACCGTGGCGAAGAGGTCTGGCCTCCTCAGGGGCAGCTCCACGATCTCCCTGATCTCCGAGATCTGGTCTACTAGCCCCCCTATCTGGTCGAAGTTGACATCTGGGGCGTCCTCGACCTCCATGCCGAAGACCGCTGGATCATGAGAAGAGGGGAGAGCGAACATGACGGAGAAGGACTGCTGGTTGAGGGCGACCCGGGTTCCGGGGCCGAGGTCTCCCTCGATGAACTGAGAAACGTTGACCACAAACCGGGGTCCTGTGCTGCTCTTGACCACCACCCTGTTGTCATCCAGAACGTCCAGGATCGTGCCCACGATCAGAGGGCCGGTCCTCAGACGCTCAAGCTCGCTTCGCAGCTTTCTGACCTCGCGCTCGAACTTGAGCTTCTGGTTCTCCATGATCCGCTTTTCGCCCTCCACCCGGTCCTTCTGCTCTCGAAGAGCGAGGTTTCTCTCCTCAAGCTGTCGCATCCGGTCCATCAGGTAGCGCGAAAAATCGGCGCCGACTCGCGATTCGTCCATGGGATCTCCAAAGCGTATTTAACGTTGACTGCTATTAAACTTTTCCGAGATGAGCAAATATGCAGTGTGAGATATGCGGTACAGAGATCTCCGGCAAGCCAAGAAGAGTGGTGATCGACGGATCTGAACTGCAGGTCTGCAACAGCTGCGTCCGGTTTGGAGAGGTCGCAGACAAGTTTTCACCTGTGGCGAGGAAGGTCGTTCCCCAGGAGCGGGCCTTCAGAGCGCCGCCCAGGCCCCGGCCCCGTCGCGACGAGTTCAGGGAGATGCCAGAGATAGTTCCCGAGTACGGCCAAATCGTCAAGGAGGCCCGGGAGGGGATGGACCTGACCCCCGAGGAGCTTGGAGTCAAGATCAAGGAGAAGGCATCCCTGATAAGGAAGATCGAGAGGCAAGATATCGTTCCTGAGGACTCAGTGAGGATCAAGCTGGAACGAGAGCTGAACGTGAAGCTGACCGACAAGGTGGGTGACCAGGAATGGAAGTCGGGCAAAGGCGGACGGGGTCTGACCCTGGGCGATATCGCCTTCATCAAGAAGAGATGACGGAAAAGGCAATCTCCGAAGCTGCGAAACTCCTGGCCGACGGTGGAACGGTAGTATACCCGACGGAGACGGTCTACGGCATAGGGGCCTCGATCTCCATCCCCGGGGCGGTGGAGAGGGTCTTCGAGATCAAGGGCCGGGATCGCAGAATGCCCCTCTCAGTGGCTGTCGCGAGCTTCGAGATGGTGGCCGGGATCGCGAATATCGACGAAGATGACCTCGCCCTCCTCCGGAAGCTTCTTCCCGGACCCATTACGATCCTGGTCGAAAAGAGCCCCCAGCTTCCCGACTCCGTAACGGCCGGATCGCCCCTGGTGGGTATCAGGTTTCCCGACCATCCGATGGCGATAGATCTGATCGGGAGGGCGGGCCCCATCACCTCGACGAGCGCAAACCCATCGGGCCTGCCGCCTCCAGCGAGCATCGAGGAGCTGGACCCGGAGATCGCAGAAAAGGTGGACCTCGTCCTGGACGGGGGAAGATGCCGCCTCGCCCGGCCCTCAACCCTCGTCGATCTTGCTTCAAGAAGGGTGATCAGGGAGGGGGCGGGGATGGAGATGGTGGAGGAGCTTTTAGGATGAAAGCGAGGATAAGGGATTTTCTCCAGACCGTCGACGGCTGGATATTCTCCGTCGTAGACTACCACCACCCCCAGGGGATCAGATCGATCCTGAGGTACGTACCGGACCCGGAAGGGGAGAGGACGGCCGAAGGGGTCCGATACAGAAAGCTCGACTTCGATGATGCCTACGCCTTCCTCCGAAGGGAAAAGCCCGATTACGTCCAGGACGTCCACGTCGTCCCCGAGGAGGACGTTCTACGGCTCTATAAGCCGGAGATAGAGCTTCCGAAGGTCGCAAGACGGGACGGCAGGGTCGGAGAGATCGTCTCGGTCCTGAGAGACGGCGGGGTTACCCGAGAGAAGATGGGGATCACCGGCTCAATCCTGGTGGGGCTTGATGGACCCGGCTCGGACATAGACTTTCTCGTCTACGGCAGCGACTGGTGGCGGGCGAGGGACGTCATAGCGAGGGCGAAAGGGGAGGGAGGACGGATCCGGGAACTGGACGAGGCCACCTGGGATAAGATCTATCTAAAGAGGGTCCCTGAGATCGGCCGCGACGAGTTCGTCCTCCACGAGCAGAGGAAGGGAAACCGGGGTCTGGTGGACGGAACCTACTTCGACCTCCTCTTCACCCGGGACTGGGACCAGATCGGGCCGCCCCCCCCGCCGGGCAAAAAGGCGGGACGACGGAAGATCGAGGGGCGCGTCCTCGACGCCGAGTTCGCCTTCGACAACCCTGCGGTCTTCGAGATCGACCACGACGAGATCTCCCTGATCCTCTGCTACACCCACACCTACGCGGGCCAGGCCCTGCCCGGGGAGAGGATCGAGGCCTGCGGCGTGGTCGAGGAGACGGAGGAGGGCAGAAGGCTGGTGGTGGGAACGTCGAGAGAGGCAAAGGGAGAGTGGATCCGATCACTGACCCTTCTGGAGAGGGGCTCGTCAAGATCATAGAGGGGCTGAAGAGGGCCTGGAGGCTCGAGGCCGAGATCGAGGTCGAGATCAGCGAGGAGCCCTTCGTCCTGGGAAGGACGGTCCGGGAGGGGGGCGGCTATAGAATTTACGTATCGGAGGCCGAGCCCTACCCCCTCCTCCACGAGTTCTACCACGTCCTCATCGAGGAGAAGGTGATGAAGCGCCACATAGGCTCTCCTTGCGAGTTCTGCGCGAAGATCACTCTCGAGATGATGAACCTCCTGGTGGACCTGGGGATAGAGAGGATAATCTTCAGGACCGACCAGGAGATATTTCCCGCCTACTTTCCGAGGGCAAAAGAGAACCTGGACAAGATCGCGAGATGCGGCGTCCTCCCCTTCGACCCCACCAGGACCGTCGCCTACAACCTCTACCTCGAGACGGCTATAAGAGAGTTATACCCCGATCTCGGGGACGACTACGACTTCTGGGAGAGGGTCGAGCTCTCCGCTGAGATGAGGGCGGGCGTCGAATCCGCCCTCAAGATCGCGAGGGAGTTCGTGCGGGAGAGGCCGATCGCCTGGCAGGAGATCTCCCGCGCTGCGGTGGATCTATCCTGGCCGATCTTCGGGGCGGACGTGATGATCATCGAGTCGAGGGACGAGTTTAGGATAGTCTGCAACACCGACCACATCGAGGCGAAAAGGAAGGTCTCGGAGATGATCGACCGGCTCAAGGCCCTATCCCGGAGCTGGAGCCGAGGGTGAGGCCGGGCGGAGAGAGAAGTAGTTAAGGCGAGAGACTCAAAAGATGAGGGTTTGAAGGCTGATAAAGGCAGATTTCTGAAGCGATAAAGAGGTTCAACATGTTATTCGAGGTCAACCCCTTCGACATAGAGATAGGACAGTACAAGGTGATGCTGAACCTGGCCGACGCGAGAGAGATGGGCATGAACGCCGGCGACCGGGTGCGGGTGAAGGCCAAAGGCGCCTCCTTCACCGCGATCCTGGACGTCACCACCCAGATGGTGGAGCCCGGTAAGGTCGGGATCTTCACCGAGGCCCACCAGAAGATCGGAGAGGCGAGGGAGGTGGACGTGGCCCCCGCGGCGAAACCTCTCTCGGTCAGCTACATCAAGAGGATCATGGATCAGGAGAAGCTCACCGAGGACCAGATCAGGACCATCGTCCAGGATATCGTCGACAACAACCTCAGCGATGTCGAGATCTCCGCCTACCTCACCACCCTCTACATAAGAGACTTCGACTCCCAGGAGACCGAGTGGCTGACGAGAGCGATGATAGATACCGGGGAGCGGATCCACTTCGACACCCACCCCGTGGTGGACAAGCATTCCATCGGCGGCGTTCCCGGAAATAAGGTGTCGCTGCTGGTCGTCCCCATCGTCGCCGCCGCCGGACTTCTCATCCCCAAGACCAGCTCGCGGGCCATCACCGGCGCCGGGGGGACCTCAGATCTGATGGAGATCCTCGCTCCCGTGGAGTTCTCCGCCGACGAGATCAAGGAGATCGCAGAGAGCGTGGGCGGAGTCCTCGCCTGGGGCGGGGCGACGAACATAGCCCCCGCCGACGACAAGCTGATCAGGGCCGAGTACGCCCTCTCCATCGACCCCTACAGCCAGATGCTGGCCTCGATCATGGCCAAGAAGGGGGCCGTCGGCGCAGACTCGGTGGTGATGGACATGCCGGTGGGCCCGGGAACAAAGCTTCCGACCATCGATGACGGAAGATCGATGGCAAAGGACCTCATCGACCTGGGTGACCGGCTCGGTATCAGGGTCGAGTGTGCAATGACCTTCGGCGGCTCCCCGGTGGGACGGACCGTTGGCCCGGCCCTGGAGGTGAAGGAGGCGCTCACCATGCTCGAGAGCGGCCAGGGGCCGAACAGCC
>NZ_JBNGCU010000085.1:0-7085 GCF_049974945.1 Methanocrinis sp.
GAGACGACTCCTTCTCGAGAGATGTGAAGAGGAAGGGCGAGATCGTCCGAGAGAGCCTGGAGAGGCTCGTCGACCTGGACGAGAAGGGCGTCCTCTCCGCCCGGGGCAGAGGGATGATGCAGGCCCTCGACTGTACCAGCGGCGATCTAGCCGCCCGGATATCGGCCCTCGCCTTCGAGAGGGGGCTGATCATGGAGACCTCCGGATCTCTGGATCAGGTTCTCAAGTGCCTCATCCCCCTCACCATCAGAGACGACGAGCTGAAGCGGGGGCTCGCCATCCTGGAGGAGTCGGTGATCGAGGCTCTATCAGAGATCCCTGATGGGACTGCTGTAAAGGAGAAGGATAAGCTCGAGATGGAGGTTCTTGCATGATCGTGAGAGACCTCTCGGAGGCTGAGAGTACCGACCGGCGGGTGGTGGCCGAGAACTGGGAGAGCACCCGGCTCCTCCTGAAGGGGGACGGGATGGGCTTCTCCTTTCACATAACCACCATCTATCCGGGGACCGAGACTCACATCTGGTACAAAAACCACCTCGAATCGGTCTACTGCATCGAGGGCGAGGGAGAGGTGGAGGTCCTCGATGGCGATGGAATGGAGGGCGATGGCAAGGCCGTACTCGATAACGTCGGAAATGGCGGCAAGATCTACAAGATCGCTCCGGGCACCATCTACGTCTTGGACCAGCACGACCGCCACCTTCTCCGGGCCAAGACCCCCCTCAAGCTCGCCTGCGTCTTCAACCCGCCCCTCCACGGCAAGGAGGTCCACGACGAGAATGGGGTCTATCCCCTGGAGGGAGGTGGTGTGGCAGACTGAAGAGGGTGTCTGCCGGTTCACCAACTTCTATATTATTATTGATAAATATAATGACTTGAGTTTATATTATTATATACGAGTTAATATCCTATTTTAAATCAAATTTTTAAAATATAAAAATAATTGAACTACATAGAAATGCTTAAAATAGATTGAAACGATAATAATACCGATTATGTACCGAATTTTAAAAAGGGGCTTCGAATGATTTCTGAAGGTGAAAGCATCAAAGTTAGTGTTAGAAATTTATCAATGATCTTCGGGGAGCGGCCTGGTGAGGCCTTACGCCACCTGGAAGAGGGACTTACCAAAGACGAAATTTTCGAGAGAACTGGTCAGATCGTCGGCGTCTACAACGCCAGCTTCGAAGTCGCTGAGGGCGAGATCTTCGTCCTCATGGGCCTCTCGGGGAGCGGCAAGTCCACCCTCCTCCGGTGCATCAACCGGCTCTTTGAGCCCTCTGCAGGAGAGGTCGTCATCGACGGCGAGAACGTCTTGGAGATGACCTCCCAGCAGCTGCGGGAGGTCCGGAGGACGAAGCTCGGGATGGTCTTCCAGAACTTCGCCCTCTTGCCCCATCGGACTATAATCGAGAACGTCGCCTACGGCCTGGAGGTGAGGGGCGTCTCCGAGGGAGAGCGGCTGGCGAAGGCGGCAGAAGTCTTGAGGCTGGTGGGGCTTGAGGGGCACGAGGAGAGCTACCCCCCCCAGCTCAGCGGCGGGATGCAGCAGAGGGTGGGGCTTGCCAGGGGGCTTGCCAGCGATCCCGACATCCTCCTCATGGACGAGGCCTTCAGCGCCCTCGACCCCCTGATACGGCGGGAGATGCAAGACGAGCTCCTCGACCTCCAGGACAAGGTTAACAAGACGATCATCTTCGTCTCTCACGACCTGGACGAGGCACTCCACATAGGCGATCGGATAGCCCTCATGAAGGACGGCGCCATAATCCAGATCGGGACGGGCGAGGAGATCCTGACCAGCCCCGCCGACGAGTACGTCGCCAAGTTCGTCGCCGGGGTCAACATGGCCAAGGTCCTGACCGCAGAGGGGGTGATGAAACGGGCCGATCCTGTCATATTCGCCGACTCGACCCCCGAGGCGGCCCTCAAGCGGATGAGAAAGCGGAAGAAGAGCTTCGCCTTCGTGACCAGCAGAAAGGAGGAGTTTTTGGGGGTTATCAGAGAGGAGGGGGCGAGAGGGGCCGCCGATATGGGCGAGAGGATCGAGGACGTCCTCGTACTCGACGCCCCCGCAGTCTCCCCCGAGACTCCGGTGACGGAGCTTATATCCCTGGTGGCGGGAAGCCCTCATCCTCTCCCCGTGGTCGACGACCATAAGATCTTGGTGGGGATGATCGGGCACGTAGCGCTTCTGGACGCCCTGACCCCGGGGGTGGCTGAGAATGGCGTTGCCTAGAGTCCCCATCGGTGACGGGGTGGAGATCGCCGTCGACTTGGTGGATTCCCACTTCGGAGGCCTCCTCGACCTCTTGAGCTACATCCTCGGCGCCCTCGTTGGGGGGCTCAAGGACCTCCTCCTCTTTCTTCCGCCCCTGGCCATGGCTCTGGTCATCGCTGCCTTCGTCTGGGCGGTGAGCAGACGAAGCCTGAAGCTGGCCGCGGGCACCCTCATCAGCCTCCTTCTGATCGAGAGCATGCAGCTTTGGAGCCTCTCGATGGAGACCCTGGCACTGGTGATCTCCTCCACCCTCGTCGCCCTGGTGATAGGGATACCGGTGGGGATCCTGTGCTCGAGGAGCGACGGCGCAAACGACATGATCACGCCGATTCTGGACCTGATGCAGACGATGCCCTCCTTCGTCTACCTGATCCCGGCGGTGATATTCTTCGGCCTGGGGAACGTTCCCGGTATCATAGCCACGGTCGTCTTCGCCATGCCTCCGACCATCAGGCTGACCAATCTGGGTATCCGGCAGGTTCCAAGAGACCTGGTAGAGGTGGCGGAGGCCTTCGGGTCGACCCCGAGACAGAAGCTCCTGAAGGTCCAGCTCCCCCTCGCCATGCCGACGATCATGGCCGGGGTCAACCAGTGCATAATGCTCTCCTTATCGATGGTCGTCATCGCCGCCATGATCGGAGCCCGAGGGCTTGGTTATCAGGTTCTGGTCGGGATTCAGAGGGTGGACATCGGAACTGGATTTGAGGCGGGGCTCGCCATCGTGATAATCGCCATGGTGCTGGACCGTATCACCCGGAGCCTGACCAGAGGATAAAGAGGGCCGCCCAAAAGGGGTTTATATGAACGGAACAAAACCTCAGAATGAGGGCAATTTCCCTCTAAAATTTGGCCAAAAATGGAAAAAGGGCATTTTGGAAGTGATAACATGGAAACTATCAAATTAAAAAAGCTTTTAGTTGTTGGATTGGTCGCTTTGGTGGCGGTCTTCGTCTCCGGATGCACCGAAGAGGGTGACACCCTCGAGCCGACGAAGGGCGAGGTATCCATCGGATACGTCCTCTGGGACGGCGAGATCGCCAGCACCAACGTTCTCAAGCAGGTCTACGAGAGGGCGGGATACGAGGTCGAGATCATGGCCGTGGATGCGGGACCCCTCTACCAGGGGCTTGCCAACGGCGAGTTCGACCTGACGGTATCGGCATGGCTTCCCGAGACCCAGAAGAACTACTGGGAGATCTACAAGGACGAGATCGATTACGTCGGATCTAACCTCGAAGGTTGTAGGGTCGGCCTCGTGGTGCCCGCCTACGTCACCATCGACTCCATCGAGGAGCTGAACGGGTTCAGAGACGAGTTCGGCGGCGAGATCGTCGGGATCGATCCCGGAGCTGGCATAATGCAGAATACCGAGGACGCCATCGAGATGTACGATCTCGACTACGTACTTGAGGCCAGCTCCGGCGCCGGGATGGCGTCGGCCCTAAAGAGGGCCATCGGCGACGGCGACTGGATCGTGGTCACCCTCTGGTCGCCCCACTGGGCCTTCAACCGCTGGGACCTGAAGTACCTGGCCGACCCCATGAAGGCCTACGGGACCGGAGATAACGCCACCACCCTCGCCCGTATCGGTCTGGAGGAAGAGAAACCCGGAGTTTACGCCATCGCTGAGAGGTTCCATTGGACCCAGGAGGATATATCCTCGGTGATGATGAACATGGAGAACGGAATGCCGGAAGAGGAGGCCGCTTCCAAATGGATCTCGGACAATCCCGAGAAGGTCGAGTACTGGATCGAGGGGGAGGGATAGGCGTATCGGCGGCCGGCCTTCAGCCGACCGCCTTCGATCGGCCCGGCTTCATGGGCCGAGCCGAACTTCTCTCTATCCCAATTTCTCTTTTCTCTGAGCTTCTTCTGCCCGAAATTCCCCTCTTCGATCTTTCGGGGGGTTGATGGACGGTAGACGGCGATCCCAAGATCTGCAGCCGGGAGGACGACTCCAGCTTTGAGCCGTCCCGAGAGGTGATCTGCCCGGTCGGTCGAGAAGAGCGGTGGTTCTTCGTATTAAACCAGGTCCCCTTCCTTCTCCTCTCCTTCTTCGGGATGGGGATGGTGGGGCTTGCGACCGGAATCTGGTGGCCCATTTTAGCTTACTCTCTGGCTGGAGTCGCGTTTCTAGGGCCCGTCGAGATGGCGGCCCTCTGCCGCCACTGTCCTCATTACGCCCGGGAGGGGTCGCGGCTCCGCTGCATAGGCCCAAACCCCTTCCCCAAGCTCGTCGCTTATGATCCCAGGCCTCTCAATACCTTCGAAAAAGTGATCGTGATCCTCTTCTCCATCTTTATGCTCTCCTTTCCGTCTCTGATCCAGGCTTACGGGACTTGGCTTTTCTTCGCCTGGGGGGGTGGGTTTGCCCTCCTGGGGATGGTCGGCGTCAATCTGGCGACGGCGATGGCCGCCCTCCAGTTCGCCTACATCCTGACCCACCATTTCTGTCCGAGGTGCATCAACTTCTCCTGCCCCCTCAACAGGGCGCCGGAGGAGGTCAAGAGGCTCCTGGAAAGAGACCCCGCCATCTTGGATGAAGCGGAGAAGAGCGGGCGCAGGCCAGTGCGGCGCGGGCCTTGAGGCGATCCGGAGCGCGATTCATATCTGGCTTAAATTAAAAAGGATGATAGAATAGGGAAGAGAGGATAGGCCTTTTATCACTCACTACCAGCCGCTCTCTGCCTTCCATGAGGCCTCTTTGAATATGGTGCCCGGATACTTGACCTCAGAGGTGAACTCCTCGGTCACCAGGCGGTACTGCCTCTGGTTTCTGTTGCCGCGACGTTCGAGGACGCCGTCGTAGTACATTCGCGAAAGGTAGGTGGATACGGTGCTGAGCTTTATGTCGTCGGATGCGGCCTCGTACCGATCCTTCAGCTCGTTTGAGGAGAACCAGGATTCTGGGAACTCCTCCCTCACGAAGATCTCCAGCCGGTCTCTCAGGGTCCTGTTCTCTTCAGGCTTTGGCGAGGCAGCCTTTTTGACCATCTCCTCTGTCCTCCCTGAGAAGACGCCAGCTGCGGCCAAGAAATCGATGATCTTCTCTCGAGCTATTGCACCCTCGAATACGTGCGTCGACTTCATGCCGTCGTCTTCGATCTCGATCTTGACCTTCACCGAACTCACCCTCTACCCTGGGGACCCTTGCTGATAGGATGAACCTGGAGATGGAAAAGCCCAACAGACAGATTGAGGGAATAGTTAATGGCGAACCAGGAATAAGTGGCGCATGACTCCTGATCCGCCCACCCCCTTCATTTCAACCCTTCATTCAATTATGTTAATCGTGACGAGTGATGAAAGGGCGAATCGAGATATTAGAGCAGTCTTGGACCTCCATCTCGATCCGCCCACCCCCTTCCATTGCGCTATCTCCCTTACCTGTTACTTACAACTGTGAGGTTGGAGCCTCCGGAAAGGTCCCGAAGTCGCTCCAAAGGCAGAGTGAAACCCGCGGTCACAGTCTCCCCTTCACTTCCCCTACCAATGGCGAACCATTCGCCCCCTTCAAAGCGAAGATCCCCCCTCCATTGCTATGTGATCAGACAGGACGCGAATTTGCTTCTGCAATCATCCATAGTGTTATATTGGTATATAAACTTTTCTGAGTGTAGGGAGTTGTAGTAGCCAGATTAAAGCTGATATATTGGGTTGAATTTAAGATTAAAACCCAAATAGTCGATTTAATCATGTTCACAAGGTTCGAAATTGGTTTGTGAATTAAATAATTCGATTATAAGCCAATTCATGATCATATGCGAAATAAAAATGATCAAAGTGCGGCATCTTTTATACATCACTGGAAAAGCCCTCTCGGCCGGCAGAATGTACAATCGCCGCGATCCGCGAAGCGAAAATAGGATCTTGCGAAGCGCCCAGGTCAAGCGCCCCGAAGGTCATTGGTGAAGGGTTCATCTGATACCTTGTCGAGCCTCCGACCGCCACTGCACTCTCGGCAGGTCCCGGTGGCGGGGTCAAAACATCGCGCGCAGACGAGCCTCCCACAGAGCCGACAGGTGAAGAGCTTGCCCGTCCTCCCGCATATGCTACAGATTCCCATCAATTCCATGATATCAAGATGCCTGCTATCAAGATGCTTGATAGGGTTCGAAGTACTCCTCCACCAGCCAGTCGCCGATCTCTTTCATATACCTGCGCTTCCGCTCATCCTCCAGAGCGGTCTGGTATATTTCGGATAAGTCTTCGTACATGTATGCCTCGCAGACTGGTGAGGAGCCATTTAAACCTGTCGCGCGCCTGAAATCAGAGATTCCGACGGCGAAAAAGCCCTTCAGCAGAGTCCCGAGGATCCCGTCTCCTCAAAGAGGCTGCTCGTCAGCCCTCCAGAGGATCAGTGCCACCTCTTTCGAGTCGAAAACGCCTTTGAGCACCCCTGCATGAAGGGGGTGGTCCCCACAGACGATCATCATCGTTCTTCTGGGAGTTGCTGCGGCCAGCCCTCCAAGATGTCCGTCGATGGCATATGCGGCCTCTCTTATCTTGTCTATCCCTCCGCCACGATGCGCGATCCGATCGATACCGATGAAGTGGGCTACGAGGAGCCTCGGGTCCGCCTCCAGGGCCGCGAGGGACCGGGCCAGGATCTCTCTGTCGAAATCTCTGACGTCCAGGCTCTTGGGAACGGCCATCACCACTTTCACCAAGCCCTCGAAGGTCCTGGCGCCCTCCTCCTCCATCACCACCGCCGATCGGACGTTCTCGGAGCTCGCCCATTCCAGAAGGCTCCTGATCTTTGATTCGGAGGCCTGGCCGGTGTTTCTGATCCCGTGGTTTTGGG
>NZ_JBNGCU010000086.1:0-6931 GCF_049974945.1 Methanocrinis sp.
AGACGATCGTCTTTCCCGCCCGCCTTATCTCCTCGATCTTCTGTGCGCACTTCTTCTGGAAGGCCTCGTCGCCCACCGAGAGGACCTCGTCGACTAAGAGGACGTCCGGGTCGGTCTGGATCGCCGTGGCGAAGGCGAGCTTGACGTACATTCCACTGGAGAAGTTCTTCAGCTTCATATTCTCAAAGCGCTTCAGCTCGGAAAACTCCAGGATCTCCTCCCGCTTTCCCTCGATCTTTTGGCGGGTGAGGCCCATGATCGCCCCGTAGAGGCGGATGTTCTCGGTCGCCGTCAGCTCCGGGTGAAAGCCCACCCCCAGCTCCAGGAAGGGGGCGACCTTCCCCTCTATCCTCACCTCCCCCGAGTCGGGGCGGAGGACTCCCGCCAGGACCTTGAGCAGGGTGGACTTGCCGCAGCCGTTCGGCCCGATCACCCCGAAGGTCTCGCCCCGGCCGACGGTGAAAGAGACGTCCTCCAGGGCGGAGAAGACCTCGTAGGAGTAGCTCCCGCCCTTGACCATCCCAATCAGGTGGTCGAAGAAGGTGGCCTTCTTCTGGTGGGGGATCCGAAACCTCTTGGAGACGCCCTCGACCACGATGGCGTCTCCGCCCTCGGACCGACCGCTCTCCGCAGCGTTTCTTGCGTCTTCTTTCACCTTGAGGTCCGCAGGCGTCAAAGCCAATCAGATCTCCTCCGCAAACCTTCCCTCAAGCCGCCCGAAGACGGCCGTCCCCACCAGGAGGACCGCAACCGCGGCGGCCAGGACGAAGGCGAACTCGCCGGGGGAGGGGGTCTCGGCGTAGAGGAGCGCCTCTCTGTACATCTCTATTATCACCGTCACCGGGTTTGCCATGTAGATCTGGAGGTACCTTTCGGGGACGATCGATATGGGGTAGACTATCGGCGAGAGGAAGAACCCCGCCTGGAGGAGGACGTCCCAGATCTGGTTTAAGTCCCTGTAGTAGACGTAGAGGGCGGCGAGGATCAGGCTGATCCCGTAGACCAGGACCAGAAATAGGGCCTGTATCAGGGGGAAGAAGAGGACGTTCATGGAGAGGTCCACCCCGAAGAAGATGAGCAGGGGGACGAGGACCGAGAACTCCAGGATCGAGCTGGTGAAGCTGGAGAGGACCGTGCTCAGTACCAGGACCTGGCGGGGGACGTAGACCTTGGTGACCAGGCTCGGCTTTCCCACGATCGCCGAGATGGAGGTCATGGTCCCGTTTGCGAGGAACCGCCAGGCCACGATGCCTATGAGGAGGTAGAGGGCGAAGTTATCCTCGTCGAACCGGAAGACGTTTTTGAAGACGGCGTAGAGGACCAGCATCATCAAAAGGGGGTTCAGTAGAGACCAGAGAAAACCCAGGACCGAGCTCTGGTACTTCACCTTGAGGTCGCTCACCGTCAGGATCCTTATCAGCTCCCTGTACTCAACGATCCACATACCACGGCTCCCCGATCTCACGGCTCCCTGATCTCGCTCCAGGTCCTTATATGTTTTCTTATCTCCCTCTCGGGTGCCCTTCGCAGGACCTTCTTTCGCTTTCGGAGCATCAGGGGCAAGCCCGCGAGTCCGTCGACCTTGGACCGAAGGGCAACCCTCCCCCGCCCCCGGAGGGCGTAGTAGGGCACCACGGCCAGGTTTCTGCCCAGAATCCAAGGAAGTGACGAGATCAAAAGCCTCCTCGGAAAGTCCTTGACCGGATACCAGAGGACATTTCTGTTCCCGTAGTAGACGGAAAGATCCGAGCCGAACCCCGCCGTGCCCCCGTGGACGTGATGGACCCTAGCCTCCGGAACATAAAGGCACCTCCATCCCGCAAGCCTCCCCCGGAAGGCCAGGTCCACGTCCTCCATGTACATGAAGAAGTCCTCGTCGAAGAGGCCGACCTCATCCAGCATCTCCCTCCGATAGAGCCCGGCCCCCGCCGAGGGGCCGAAGACCTCGCAGGGCTCCTCGTACTGCCCTTCGTCCTCCTCGCCCATCCCCCGATCCCAGGCGGCGCCGCTCCGGGAGAGGCATATCCCGACGGAGTTTATCCTCCCGTCCAAAAAGAGCATCTTGGAGGCGCACATCCCCACCCCCTGGTCCGAATCCATCGCCCCGGCTAGGCTTCGGAGGAGGTCTTCGTCGGCCGCCGTGTCGTTGTTCAGGGCGAGGATGAACTCGCCCCTGGCGGATCTGATGCCGGAGTTGACCCCTGCGGCAAACCCCAGGTTCGCCCCATTTTTGACGATCCTGACCATTGGAAATTTTTCCGCCACATATTCGGCGCTTCCGTCAGAGGATCCGTTGTCTGCCAGGATGACCTCGAAATCGCGGAAGGTCTGGGCCGATAGCGATGAGAGGCACCCCTCCAGGTAGCGCCTCCCGTTGTAGTTGGGGATCACGACGCTTATCATGCCCGGACAGCCCTCGCCCGACCCCCTTTCATCTCAGCCCTGGACGCCGAGGGAAGATCTGGATTCATCTGAGGGCTAATCTCCTTTGGATCTGCCGTAATGTCCTATCAGCTCCTCGACCCCTTCCTGGAGCGAGTACTGGGACTGAAATCCCAGGACCTCCTCGGCCTTGGAGGTATCTGCCAGGGTGTGCCGGACGTAATTTTTGATCGGGTTATCGACGTGAACCGGCTCGACGTCCAGGTTCATCTTCTTCTTGAGGATCTCGAAGACCTCGTTGAAGCTGTAGCTCTCTGCGGTGCCGACGTTGAGGACACCGTGATAGTCTGAGTTCATGGCCAGGATCAGCGCCCGCACCACATCTTTGACGTAGATGAAGTCGCGGGTCTGTTCCCCGTCTCCGTAGATGACGGGGGCCCTGCCTTCCATCATCTCCCAGAGGAACTGAGTGATGATGTTTGCATACTGCTTCTTCGCCCCCTCCCGGGGCCCGTAGACGGAGAAGAACCTCGTGCCCACAGAATCGACGCCAAAAAGCCTCTTATAAAGCTCCGCCATCCTCTCCATGCATAACCTGGCCTCGGTGTAGTAGTCGGTGACGGCGACCTCCATACCCTCCCTGTGAGGAGGCGTCTGGCCGCTGTAAAGAGAAGAGGTGGAGGCGTAAACCACCTTGCATCCAGATTTTTTTGCCAGCTCGAGAACTGCTATCATCCCCTTTATCGCCTCGCCCACCAGCATGGGGTCACTCTTGTACATCGGCGAAGATGAGGGGACGCCGAGATGATATATGGCGCTGGGGCTGATATCCTGGTCTAGCAGATTCACGCAGCCGGCCTGGACGACCTCAATGCTCCCAGCGAGCCCCTCCAGATTCTCTCTGCTTCCGGTGCTCAGATCGTCCAAAACTACGACCTCTTGGCCAACGGCCAGCAGTTCCTCCACCAGGTTCGACCCTATGAATCCAGCACCGCCTGTTACAAGTACGCTCAATCGTTCATCCTCCGAAAAATCGTTCAGATAATTCTGCACCTTTAAACATTCATCCCCATCTCTTCGGCGAGGGCTCTCAGAGAATCTCTCAGGTCTTGAGGCTTCTCTTCTAAGATCTCATCGGCTTTGGAAGTGTCCAGTGAAGAGTCTCCAGGCCGCTTCGCCTTCCAGGTCATATCGCTCATCTTCGATGGTATAACAAGCTCCGCGTCAAATCCAAACCGTCTGGCGATCTCCACCGCGAACTCGTACCTGGATACTCTGGTCGCCCCAGCCAGGTGATAAGTCCCTTCAAGCCTCTTCTCCCCCGCCTCAAGTAACATCTTTGCGAGGTTGGTGTTCAGGGTAGGCGTTATGTATTGGTCGGCGACTATCCTGACCGGCTCCTCATCCCTCAGCCTCTCGATCAGCCAGAGGACGAAGTTGACCTTTCCGCTGGCGGGCCTCGCCCCATATATGACAGAGGTCCTGGCTACGCAGTCGCAGAACCTCTCTCCGAGAAGCTTCGATAGGCCATAATAGTTTACCGGGTCGGTCATGTCATCCTCCTTGTACATTCCCCTTTCTCCATCAAAGACGTAATCGGTAGATACATAGACCACAAAGGCACCAACATCTGCGGCTGAATTTGCCACCAGCTCCGTTCCCACGACGTTCGTCCTCCTTGCCAGCTCTCGATCGATCTCGCACCTGTCGACGTCTGTCAGGGCGGCGGTGTGAAAGACCACCTCCGGCTCAACCTGGCAGAGCTTATCTGCGATCTCCTCCCGTTTTTCAAGATCGAACTTCGTCCTCTCCCCTGCATCCGGCAGATGGTGACAATATCCCGAGACGACCTCGTGCCCTCTATCTGCGGCGATCTCGGCGAGCCTGCTCCCCAATAGCCCGCCTCCGCCCGTTACAAAGACCCTCATCCATCACCACTCCAGCTTCCAAGGCGTCGGATGAAGAATTCGCTCATCAGCCAGCGGCCTCCACCAGTCTTCGTGTTCGGTATACCATCCGACCGTCTCCTCTATCCCCTCTTCGAAGCCGTGCTCGGGACGCCATCCCAGCTCGGTTTTGATCTTGGAGGAGTCGAGGCTGTACCTCTGATCGTGGCCGGGCCGGTCCTCGACGAACTCGATGGCATTCTCATCTTCGCCCATGCATCCGAGTACCTTTCCCACCACCTCCAGGTTGGTCATCTCCTGGCCAGAAGATATGTTGTATATCTCGCCGGCCTTTCCAGAGTCGATCACCATCTCTATCGCCCTGCAGTGGTCGGAGACGTAAATCCAGTCCCTGACGTTCTTCCCCGTCCCGTAGACGGGAATCGACAGGTGCATCAAGGTCCTTATTATCGTCTTAGGTATGAGCTTTTCAGGAAACTGAGATGGGCCGTAGTTGTTGGTGCACCTGGTGATCATCGCGTTCAGGCCGTAAGTTCTGGCATAGGCCAAAACGAAAACATCTGATGCGGCCTTGCTGGCGGAATAAGGGGATGAGGGCGAAATGGGGTCGCGTTCGGCGAACGAGCCCTCCAAAGCGTCTCCGTAAACCTCGTCCGTCGATATCTGGACCAGCCTGGCATCAGGATTGAACTTCCTCAGAGCCTCCAGGATGGTGAAGGCGCCCTTCACGTTGCTCTCGAGAAACGAGCTGGGTTCGGATATGCTCCGATCGACGTGGGTCTCGGCTGCAAAGTTCACCACCACGTCCACATCCCGGACGAGCCTGGAGACCAGATCGAGGTCTGATATACTCCCCCGAACAAAAGAGTACCTTTCGTCCTCTTCTGCGCTGGACAGGCTATCCGGGCTCGACCCGTACTTCAGGGCGTCCAGGTTGACCACCTCTGCATACCGATGCTCGCTAAGATAGCGCCGAATGAAGTTGCTCCCGATAAACCCCAGTCCGCCGGTGATAAGAAGCTTCATAAAATCACAACAGAATCTCCGAGTTGTCTCCGACGATGAGCCTGTGTCCTGCGGGCCTTCGCCCGCTCTCCCTGATCTTGACGTTTTTACCTATCAGGCTCTCCGTAATCCTGCCAGCGTTCGATATGGAACACTCCTCCATTACGACGCTGTCCTCGATCTCAGTTCCCTCGATATCGCAGTTCCTGTTGATCGCGGTGTAGGGGCCTATATACGACTCCCTGATCCTGCAGCCGTCTCCCAGGATACAGGGCCCCTTTATGGTCGAGCTTTCTATGATGCACCCCTCCCCTATGACCGCCCTCCCAAAGATCCGAGACCCCTTGACCTCCCCCTCGTTCTTCGGCTCGATCTCGTCGAGGATCAGCCGGTTCGCCTCCAGGATGTCCTCGGACTTTCCCGTATCTTTCCACCACCCGTCTACGATGGACGCCTCGACCCGGTGGCCGTTATCTATCAGCCACTGGATGGCGTCGGTGATCTCCAGCTCCCCGCGCCAAGAGGGCTCGATACTCTTACAGGCTTCGATTATCAGGGGCTTGAAGAAGTATATCCCCACCAGGGCGTAGTTGGATGGGGGGATCTGTGGCTTCTCCACCAGCCTCTTCACCCTCCCCTCCTCGTCCAGATCGGCGACCCCGAACCTCTGAGGCTCATTCACCTCGGTCAGGAGTACGAGGGAGTCGGGGCCGAGATCCCTGAAGATGGATGAATGCCTGGTTATCCCCCCCTTGATGACGTTGTCTCCGAGGTACATTACGAACTCATCTTCACCCAGAAAGTCCTCGGCGACCAGGATGGTATGGGCCAGGCCCGCCGGCTCGCCCTGAAATATGAACTCGACCTTTGCATCCCAGTCTCTGGACCTGACCGTCTCGACGATCTGATCTTTATTCGGGCCGACGATGACGCCCACCTCCTCGGCCCCTGCCTCGATCACGTCCTCCATCGCATAGAAGAGGACTGGTTTGTTGGCGATCGGTATCAGCTGCTTCTGCTGAGAGTGGGTTATGGGCCGCAGCCTCGTCCCGTGCCCCCCGGATAGTATCAGCGCCTTCATAACAGGACCTCGATAAATTCTATTTTTGATCAGAAGAGATCGTCTTCGCGAGCCAGCCCTTCCAGGGTGGGCCAGAGACGGTCCCTCTCCGAGATTACTGGATCCTGGAGGGGCCATGATATGCTCACCTCTGGATCGTTCCAGACCACCCCCCCCTCGCACTCTGGGGCGTAGACGTTGTCGACTTTGTAGACGACTTCGGCGAGATCGCTCAATACCAGAAACCCGTGAGCACAACCTCTCGGGACGTAAATCATATCTCTGCTCTCTTCAGATAGGACGATCCCCAAGTATCGCGAAAAGGTCGGCGATCTCCTCCTCAGATCCACCAGGACGTCGTAGATTGTGCCCCTGATACATCGGACGATCTTGGCCTGGGCATACGGCTCCTTCTGGAAGTGAAGCCCCCTGAGGACACCCCGTTCGGACCTTGAGTGGTTGTCCTGGACGAACTCTGCATCTACTCCGGCCTTCTGCATATCATCTTTTTTATAAGTCTCCAGAAAGAAGCCTCTATCGTCCTCGAAGACCTTCGGCTTTATCAAGAGGGCATCGG
>NZ_JBNGCU010000087.1:0-6864 GCF_049974945.1 Methanocrinis sp.
TCTTGTCCACGTCCGGCGGGAGGACCAGCTCGACTCTGCTATCCAGACCCTTGGGATTGGTGACGTCCAGGTTCAGGTAGGTGCTCTCTGTGGAGTTGGTTAGATAAGCAGAGTAGCTGACAAAATCCGAGGGCGGCGCGGGCGTCTCCGGCTCTTCCGGGGCCGGGAACGACCAGATGTAAAAGGCCCCCAGAACCAGGGCCAGGGCCAAGGCGGCCAGGATCAGAAGAGGGCCCCAGTGGCCTCTGCCCCAGCCCCCGAGCCCCTCTCCGATTTCGGGCTCAGGGGGCTGGTGCTTCGGGGGGATGGCCGCCCTCTTTGAGGCCTCTGATCCTCGCTCCGACCTGGCGGCCTTCGTCCCATCCTCCACCACCTCGCTCTTCGGCTCCGGCTCTTTCGTCTCGGCGAGGACCGCCTCCACCTCCGTCGGTGGCGCCTCTTCAGCCAGGATATCGACCGCGGCCCTCTCGATCGGCTCTGGGGTCTCCTCCCCGGCACGAGCCTCTTCAGCCATCTCCTCCATGATCGTCTGTGCGGGCTCCTCGAAAGGCGGTCCCCCATCCGTCTCCGTCAGATCAGCACCCTCATCCCCCAACCCCTCCTCGGCCACCTCCCCCTCCTCAACTCTCGCATCCTCGGATCTCGCGACGGCCGAGGACTTCTCCCTCCGAGGGAGGACGACCTCGCCTTTCCCTAGGTCAAGGATGAGGTCGGTATAGGTCCCCGTCTCGTCGACGAAACGCCTCGCCCGAGGGATCAGATAGGATATCCCCGAGATCTTGACCTCCTCGAAGAACCCGGTGGACCGCATCAGCCGGTCCTTGTAGGCGTAGATGGCGCCGCTCTCCATCCTGGACTCGATCTCGCTGAGGCTCGGAAAACGGTCCTCCTCGGCCGAGACCTCGCAGGTGGCCTTGGCGTAAGCCTCGAAGAATACCCGGCTCATCCTGTTGAGGCGGTTCGAATAGCGCCGATCGAAGAGGAAGGAAAAACTCTCGCCGCTCACCTCCAGCTTCTCCGCCGCCAGATCGCGCCAGACCGAGTACGAAACGTCCATTGCAGTACAAAAGTCATCGCCACGATAAGTATTTTTGTATCATCCCCGCCCCCTTCACATCGGAGAAACGGGCATGCAGAGGTCTCATGTAGCTCTTATATGAAAGGTACATTTAAATCCCGACGACCCCCAAGGAGGGGTTGATGAGAACGTTTCAGATGGTGCCGGTTCTGCTAGCCCTTCTGGTGGTGGGGATCCACGTAGAGCAGGGGCTGGACCGCTACCACGTAGGTGTTGGGGAGGACGCAAACGTGATGGTCAGGGTTGGGAACACCGGCGAATCCCCCCTGGACGTGAGCGTCGTTCCGGGCGTCCCAGACGGCCTCGAAGCCCTCAATCCGGGGGTCCAGTCGGTGGAGATCCCACCGGGAAACTCGGCTCTCGTCTCCTACTCGGTGAGGGGCGAGAGGCCTGGCCAGTACGCCATAGCATCTCAGGTGATCTACACCGACGATGAGGGAAGGTCCCGCCAGATGAGGTGCGGCGACAAAAACGGCCGGCCTCTCGTCGTGAGCTAGATTCGTTGGCCCGATCTAGATCTATCAAGACCGCCGGATTTTGGCCAGAAGCTCCCCCCTCGTGAATATCGATTCGAGGCCGTAACCAACCTCTTTCAGCCGCTCCCTTCCGCCCTCCTCCCGGTCGAGGATGGCGACGACCTGGATCGGCTCGTAACCCTCAGCCTTGAGCCGCTCGATAGACTTTACGATGGACGACCCGGTGGTGACTACGTCGTCGACGACGGCCACCCTCGACCCCTCGGGGAGGGCCGGTCCCTCCACGAACTTCTGGGTCCCGTGCTTCTTGGGCTCCTTTCTTATGATCAGGGCCGAGAGCTTCCTCCCCTCGAGGTAGCCCACGACAGATATCGCCGTCACGATCGGATCTGCGCCCAGGGTCATCCCGGCGACGGCGACAGCCTCCGGATCGATCATATCGAGCAAAAGCTTCCCCGTGAGGTAGGCCCCCGCCGGGTCGAGGACGACCTCCCGGGCGTCGACGTAGTAGTCGCTCACCTTCCCCGAGGAGAGGGTGATCTTCCCCACCCGAAGCGCCCTCGTTCTCACCAGGTCCAGCAGCCTCTCTCTCTCGTCCATGGGCAGATCCTGGCCTGCCGGAGATATAACCGTTTTCAGCGCCGCCCGCCCGTCCCCTCGGCCTGGACCGCCCTTATCCGGTCGAGCCTTCCGAGGTCGGTCCCATCCAAAAGGTATACTCTGGCCCTCTCCAGACGGGCCATCTTCGGCAACGGTCCCCGATCCTCTCGCCTGGCGGAGTCGAGGGGGTAGCCACCGCAGAGGGGGTTATAGGCGGGAACGACCGTCATCTCGGGACACCTGAGGTCCCGGCCGTACCCCTCCCGAAGGGCCTCGGTAGATAGGGGCGCCCTCACCCAGGCCCTCTCGGGCGGGCCAGAGCCCAGACGGTCGGCCAGTCTGACCGCCGGATGGAGGTGGGACGCCACCAGGATCTCGGCCTCGAAGATCCTCGGATCGGGCCAGGTGTGGCCGTGAAAGTAGCCCACGCCGTCCAGGACGAGCCCCGAGGCAGGATGGACTCTGACCTTTCGGGGTGCGAGGTCGATGATGCCGATGTCGTGGTTTCCGATGACCAGATCGACCCTCGCGACCTCGGATAAGGACCGCAGAAAGGACGGGACCTCGCTTTTCTCCTGAAAAGAGGTCCAGGGAAGGTTATGCTTGACGTCCCCCAGGAGGATCAGCCGATCGGGTCCGATCTCTCCGACCCGGTGCCTGAGACGTTTCAGCATCTCTTTGGTCTGGCTGGGGACGCTGGCCCCCCCCAGCCAGAGCTGGTGCTCGATTCCTATGTGAAGGTCTGCTGCTACGAGAACCCTCGAATCCCCCTCCACCAGAAGGAGGGGTTCGTTTGGGATCGGCCTCGTTCGGATCATCTCAGAGACCCTTGTGGTCTGAGGTGGTTGGCTTGATCACTTCCAGTGCAGACACCAGCTCCCGGAGGAGCTCTGAAACGTCGCCGACGACGGCCCCGCAGGACCCTTCGATCATCAGGTTCACCTTCGATTCGGGAGTCTCGCCCGCCCTCCTGGCGTCGGTCCTGATCCCCACCGCCCTCGGGCCGAAGAGGGCATAATGGCAGCCCACCTCCCAGGCGGTCCCGTCGTCGACCATGGGCCCGTCCAGGATTGCCACCATCAGGGGCGACCGGCGAAGGGCCACCAAGTTCGTCTCGAAGATCTCCCCCATCGTCCCGGTGGCGATCTCGAAGGGCCAGAGGACCTCGATCCGGTCCCCCAGAGCCGACTCGATCTCCTCTTTTAGATGCCGGGCCCAATCGATCTCCGCCCTGCTGAAGATGGGGCCGGCCAGGTAGACGGAGACCTTCTCTTCCACACTTCTCCCCCTTTCCCCTTCTATCTCTCTTCTTCCTCTTCTCAGGCCCATCCCATCTATTCGGCGGAGGCCGCCAGAAGCCTCTCTTTGACGAAATCTTCGCCGAGGCTGGCCAAAAACCAGCCGACCTTCGGACCCTGCTTCTGCCCCAGGAAGGCGACGTAGATCGCCTGGAATAGCTTCTTTGAGTCGATCCCTCTCTCCTCGGCGACGGAGTAGACCTCGTTGTGAATCTCCTCGGCGCTCTTTCCTCCGATCCTTCCCGCGAGGACTCCAAGGGTCTCCCTCAGCTGGGGATCGACGTTCTTCACCTTAGAGGGAAGGGCCTCCTGGAGCTGGAACTTGACGAAGGGCGGTGCGTACCGGTCGAGCCAAGCCCTGACGTTGGCGGCCCTGGAGAGGATCTGATCTCTCTTCACGGTCTCATAGCCGCTCCTCTCCAGGACCGCCAAAAGCTTCTCCGGATCGTCTCCCGCGATCTGGACCGCCGTCACCATGTGCCTGTAGGGGATCGCCGACGGCCCTTCCGCCCCCACCTTCGAGAGCTCAAGAGCCCTCTCCTCTCCGGCCCTGCGGTCGTACTCCTCGATGAGATTGAGGAGGGGAAGGCCAGGATCGAACTCGATGTGCTTTTCGGGCTTGCTCCTGATGATCAGGTAGCGGAGGACCTCGGGCGGGACGACCTCCAGCATGTCTCTGATCGTCACGACTATCCCCGTGGAGGAGTGCATAGCGCCCTTCCCCTTCAGGTGGATCCACTCGTATACGACGGGATACGGGGCAGGATAATCGTAGACCTCCTCGGAGATCCTCTTGCCCGTATCGTAAGAGCCCCCGGCGGTGGCGTGGTCTTTTCCGAAAGGCTCCATGGTGACCTTCAGGATCGACCAGCGGGCGGGCCAGTCGACCCTCCAGGCGAGCTTTCCCTCGCCCCTCATGCTCGCGGTGCCCTGGTGGCCGCATCTGCAGACGTAATCGGCGGTCTCGCGTTCCAGGTCAAAGTTCACCACCTTGGTGGAATTCAGCCGGCCGCAACTCCGGCAGATGGCGTCGAAGGGGCACCAGTCAGGGGGCAGATCCCTTCCGGAGACCTCTTTGAGAATCCGGGCGATCTCATCTTTCCTCTTTAAAGCGGTCTTGATCGCGTCGACGTAGAGCCCCTCCTTGTACATCCGGTCCGCCCGGAAGACCTCCGGCCTGATCCCCAGCCTCTCCAGGGAGTCGAAGAAGGGTAGAAGGAAGTGGTCGGCGTAGCTATCGCAACAGCCTTCGGGGCAGGGGATCTCCGATAGAGGTTTGCCCACGTGCTCCTCGAAGCTCTTGGGCAGGAAGGGGTAGAGCCTCCGGAGGGGGTCGTAGGTGTCAGCGATGTAGATCAGGCGAGCCTCTGCCCCCCGATCGATGAGCGCCCGAAAGACTGCGTCGGCGGTCATCACCTCCCGCATGTTCCCCAGGTGGATCTGGCCGGAGGGGGTGATCCCGGTCGCCACCGTCTGAGGGCCCTGGCCTGCCAGCTTCTCCGCCGCCACATCGGCCCAGTGAATCGTCATGGGCTCTCCATCGATGCAGAAGGTGATATTAACTTTCCGCCCTCTGTCTTGGCCGGGAGAAGATTGGCCAGAGATAAAGGTGATATAGCCTTTGAATAATCTGATTTCATGGATCGGCCATCCCTCGACGAGTACTTCATGGAGATCGCCTCTGTGGTGGCGACCCGGTCCACCTGTCTTCGCCACCAGGTGGGCGCCGTCCTGGTGAGAGACAAGAGGATTTTGTCCACCGGGTACAACGGCGCTCCGACGGGCCTGCCCCACTGCCTTGAGGTCGGCTGCCGCCGGGAGAACGTCGAGAGCGGCTATCGCCACGAGCTCTGCCGTGCCGTCCACGCCGAGCAGAACGCCATCATCCAGGCCGCGATCCACGGAGTCAGCACCCTGGATGCCACCCTCTACTGCACCCATCAGCCCTGCATCCTCTGTGCCAAGATCATAATCAACTCTCAGATCAAACGTGTGGTCTACGGAAACCCCTACCCCGACGACGAGGCGCTCCGGTTTTTAGAGCAGGCGGGAGTGGAAGTCTGCCAGATGAGCGGGGACGAACCCCTTCGGGAAGGGGAGTAAACTTTCCTTCTTTTAGAATCGTGGAGTTGAAAGCGAGAATCTCAACCCTCGGGATGAGGGGCTGCTGCGGTATGCCTCGCTGTTTTTTAACTTCATCCCCTCAGGAAGTCGGGCGACTTCTCAAAAGTTTATTATACAATTTATGCACATGTTATGTCATGTTTTCCAGCCTCGACTTTGAAGGAGGGATCGAATGAGAGGAAGTGAGAGAATCCTCCTAATCTCAGCCCTCTTTTGCCTCGTGTCGTTCGCATCGGCCCAGGACGACGATTTCATCGGCGGGGTAATAGGCCCGGGAGCTGAGAGCCCCGGCGGCAACATAGGCATGTCGAACCCCGCCGCCGACTACTGCTCCAACCAGGGATACGAGTACAGCGGCGGACGGTGCGTATTTCCCGACGGATCGTCCTGCGACGCCTGGAAGTTTTACAGAGGAGAGTGCAGCTACAACCCAGAGCCCGAGAAGCCGATAGGAATGCCAAACCCCGCCTCGACCTACTGCAAAGCTCAGGGGTACGAGCTCGAGATCAGAACCGACCCGATGACCGGTGGTGAGGTGGGATATTGCGTATTCCCCGACGGCTCATCCTGTGAAGAGTGGGCCTTCTACAGGGGAGATTGTCAGTACCATCCGAAGCCCAAACCTCAGCCGACTCCAACGCCAACTCCAGCGCCCACACCCCCCGCTCCCAAGCCCCAGGCACCTATAGCCACCTACACCTGCGATGCGCCGCCCGCCTCAGAGCAGGAAGCGATACTGGACTACGACGCGAAATCGGCGCCCCCAGGCCAGGTTTACTTCATGGGGAGCTTCGTTTCCTGGCTCAGCTTCGAGGGCACTTTTCCCGCAACCTCGCCTGCCCTATGGATAAAGACCTCTTCGGGATGGTCCTGGAACGCCGTATGCCCCCTGGGCGCCTGGATGAGCGAGGTGATCTACCTGCCGAAGAACGGGTCGGTCAGCCTCTACCTGATGGACTTCAGCGGAAACGCGAGGCTTCACCAGCTTGGATCGGCCTCTGAGGGGTACAAGCAGATCATCCTCTACGCCAACTCGCCGGGACAGAAGATGGCGATCATCACCCTCGATGGCGTCCCGAGCAACGTCGTCTTCATCAACGTGAAGTCCGACTGGACGCCCTGCGGAACCCAAGACGTCAGCGCTTCTGCAAGCCCAGGGGTGGACCTCGTTCCCTGAAGGACGACTACGAGTACTGGCGAAAGTACGGAAAGGGGATCGAACGGATCTCCATGGTCGGGAACAAGCGGTGGGAAGAGTGGATGACGAAGCTCGCCAAGCTCTTCATGA
>NZ_JBNGCU010000088.1:0-6754 GCF_049974945.1 Methanocrinis sp.
GAAGAAAGCCCACCCTTTTTCTGATCTGGCCACCGCTCACCTGCAGGCTCTCGATTATCTGGGGAACGCCGTGCCCCTTGGCCTCGGGGGCCAGGATGCAGACGATGGGCCCCACTATCAGCCCGCCGATGATGGGAAAGAGGATGATCCAAAAAGACGCTCCTGCACCATCGAGGTATGCACCTGAGAAGAATATGCCGTGGATGAAATCGATGAGGTTTCGGAAGACTATAGCCCCAGCTCCTCCCGCCGTGCCTATCAATATGGCCAGAAGGTCGATGTAGGCCCACCTGTACGAACGAGAAACTTTTCTGAAGAGGCCGACCTCGACTTTTCGATCCCGGTTCAAGACATCGTATTGATGTTCATCTCGATATAAACCCTTAACTAAACCTCTTCTTCCACCGCCTCCTGCCCCATACCCCCAGCGACGGCTTCATAATACTATTGCCTGTGATCGGCGGGCTGATCGTAGGCCCGGTAGTACTGCCGTCTCGCACCTCTGAAAATCACCCGATAAGCTCCGCCTCAGGGGCGTGGTAATGCTTTTTGAGATACAAACCTTTTATGCACACCGCGTCGCTAAACGCTCCATCTCAGTTCGGCGGTCGTTCGTATGCGGAATATCACAGGGCGGGTTGGTTGCAAGGTGGTTCGAGCGGCCGTCTGCTCAACTCCCAACTCTCACTTTTCGGTCGACTGTTCGAAGTTCTGACCATGAATACCAAATTAAATAAATTCTAAATTTTAATATTAGCAAATATTACAAAATTTTATATAAATTAATACTTAATTATATATTGAAACGTGTAATTTATGATGTATATGTTGTAACATAAAGTAATCTATGAAATTTATTAATAAAATTTATTTTTAATTAGTCGCTTCTTCGATCGCTACTAAATTATTAATATATATTAAATCAAATGTTGAAATCGAAATTTTCATCGAGCATTATTGTCAATTTTATAAATAGGAAAAGCAGGCTAAAAGTGTATATCTTCGATACCAAATATGTATTTATAAAAATAGCAATAATTTTAGCATGGCCCGACATCTATTCTTATAAACTATATGTATACATACTCTCCCGAGCGCCAATTGTGCTTCAAGAGCACAATTCGCCCCGATAACCATCATGGTAGGCGACGAGGGGAACATATTCACATAGTATATGAAATAGGCATATGCCCAAAATGAGGTTCAATTTGCGGCTTCGAAGTCCATACACATATCATATATGAACAAATTGGGCCACCCGAAAATCGCGGCCAGATCCCAGACGGAGTGCCGCCTTATAGGTTTCTGGATCTATAAGCGCCCTCTTATTGGGATGAAAAATAACAGATATATAAAGAACATTTTTAATAATAAATATGCTTTATACTTAATTATATTTTGATTTAGTTCGATACATACTTCGGTATCCTGTACATAATTTCTTGACAATTTATTAAATATTTAAATTTTTAATGTATTTGATACATTATAATTCATATATTACTTATTAATACTAGACATATATAATTTTATTTTAAATTTTTATATTATCAGAATATCTTAATGAATTTAGGCCAGGCCAAGAAGTGAGATTAAATATTTGCCGAATCCGGGTGCTGGTGAAGACTGCTCCCGACCTGCCGCCCCGCGGCCTGAACACCGAATCGTCCAGGACGCGGGTGGACATCTACAACCAAGACGACGTTCGGATTTACGGCTTCTGCGCCCTGGCAAGCTCAGAGAACTTGCAGGACCTCTGGTTTTCGGTGGAGAAGGGCGAAGGCCTGTCAGAATCGGCGTACATAGTGATGACCGATAGACGATGCGACCTCTCTTACATCTCAAACGAGGTCTACGATCAGCTCCGCTTCGAGCTTGGCGACTCCTACGACGCCTCCAGTAACCCGGACCATCCCCGCAAACATCCAGCCGATCGTCTACTTCTAGAGGGCGAAGCCGATCTATCGACGAGCTAAGGGGCTGGGGGACCGGGAGTCTCCTCCCTCCTCTCTTTTTATGGTCCTTCCCATTTATCGAACGGCCGGAGGGACCATCAGAATACGAAAGGACGATCATCAGTATACAATAGAATATAGTGAGATCTTAGCTCACGCAGAAGCTGGTTTTCCTGGGCCAGCAACTCTATCGAGACCTATTATTTCTCTTTCTATATTTGTATTAGATATGTTCCGGATACTGCTGTAATGGTGAAGGGAGGCAGATCGAGAGAATCTGGGGTTGTCGTCGCCTCTGAGGGCTGGCTTGGTCGAAGGCTCCGATCACATCAGAATCGATCTTCAGGCCTCGCCTTGGCAGACTTCTACAACCCCAGCTCCCGGGCCCTGGCATAGGCGGCGTCGGCCTCGGAACCTCTGCCCAGGGATTGGAGGGCGATGGCTTTGTTCTTCCAGGCGTGGGCGTACTCCGGATCGAGCCTGATCGCCTCCTCATAAGCCTCGATCGCCTCTATCTGCTTGCCGAGGTTCTTGAGAGCTATGCCCTTGTTGTTCCAGGTCGCAGCATCTCCGGGATCGAGCCTGATCGCCTCCTCATAAGCCTCGATCGCCTCTTCATACTCGCCCAGGTTCCTGAGGGCGAGGCCTTTGTTCTTCCAGGCGTGGGCGTACTCGGGATCTAGCCTGATCGCCTCGTCGTAGGCCTCGATCGCCTCGTCGTACCTCCCTTGGTCGTAGAGAGCGACGCCCTTGTTGTTCCAGGCGTGGGCGTACTCGGGATCTAGCCTGATCGCCTCGTCGTAGGCCTCGATCGCCTCGTCGTACCTCCCCAGGCCGTAGAGAGCGACGCCCTTGTTGATCCAGGCGTTGGCATCCTCGCCGTCCAGCCTGATCGCCTCGTCGTAGGCCTCGATCGCCTCATCGTACCTCCCCAGTTCCTCGAGAGCGATCCCTTTGTTGTACCAGGCGTGAGCGTAGACGGGGTCCAGCCTGATCGCCTCGTGGTAAGCCTCAATCGCCTCAATCTGCCTGCCCAGGTTCTTTAGAGCGACGCCTTTGTTATTCCAAGCATAGGCATCCTCCCCGTCCAACCTGATCGCCTCGTCGTAAGCTTGTACGGCCTCCTCGTATCTGCCCTGATCATATAGAGCAAGGCCTTTGCCGACCCAGGCCGAAGCCGAACTCGGATCCAGCCTGATCGCCTCGTCATAATGATGAGCCTCTATCAGGGCATCTACAGCTCTGAGATCGCCGATTTCGGAGAGGGCTTCTGCAGCCCTTACTCGGACCTCTGGCTCCCAGTCCCTTAAAGCTTTGATGAGGGGATCGACGGCATCGGGATCGCCGATCTCGCCGAGAGCCTCGACGGCCCCAGCCCTAACCCCTGAATGGGCATCTCTCAGAGCGAGATAGGCGAGGGGCTCTATAGCATCCGGATCGCCGATCTCGCCGAGAGATCCTGCGGCGCTCAGCCGGACCGGCCATTCCTCGTCCTTCACAACCCCGATGAGAGGATCGACGGCCCTGCCATCGCCAATTTTGCCGAGGGCACCGGCTGCCTCGCTTCGGACCGTTCCATCCCCATCCTTCAGAGCGGCGATGAGGGGGTCTACCGCCCTGACATCTCCGATCTCGCCGAGAGAAGCTGCAGCCCTCGATCGGACATCTTCGTCCACATCCCCGAGGGCCGCCGTTAGAGGATCGACCGCCCTGAGATCGCCGATCTCGCCGAGGGCGCGGGCAGCCCCCTCTCTCAGATCGGCCTGCCCGTACTTAAGATCCAGTATGAGATCGTCCACCTCGTCCGCCAAAGCAGAGATCGGCAGCGCTGCCAGCATCAGAAGCGCCAAAATGAGCACCCCTTTGGTCTCGCCCCCCCGCATGGGGGTCGAGACTGACTCGACCCACTAAAAATGCTTCGGTGTCACCATCCCCCTCCCGCCGAAATTCTACCCTCCTGATATCTAGTCGCCTCCTGAAGCATCAAATTGAAGCATCAAATCAGAAATTCGCGCCAGTTTTAACTACTTACAGCCCACAATAAGGTGCTGGAGTTGAGTGATTTGAGAAAGTTTCCAAAGCCGAAGGTGGTGGTGAGCAGGTGCATCGAGTTCGACCACTGCAGGTACAACGGCCAGATGATCGCGAGCGACTTAGTGAAAATCCTGGCAACCTATGTCGATTTTTTGCCGGTCTGTCCCGAGGTGGAGGTCGGCCTCGGGGTCCCCAGAGGTTCGCTCAGGCTCGTCTCTGCAGCGAGAGGGGATGAATCGAGCGGATCAGGCGAAGAGGAAATGAGAGAGATGAAGCTCGTCCAGCCAACGACGGGAAGAGACGTCACCCCCGATATGCAGAGCTTTGCGGCAACGTTCCTCGACTCCCTCGGTGATGTGGACGGCTTCGTCCTCAAGGCGAGCTCTCCATCCTGCGGCATCAAGAACACGAAGGTCTACCCCATCGCCGGAAAGTCGGCGGCCCTCTCTCGGAGCGCGACCGGCCTCTTCGGCGCTGCCGTCCTGGCCCGCCACCCCGACCTCGCGGTGGAGGATGAGGGAAGGCTGAGAAACCCCCGGATAAAAGAGCACTTCCTAACAAAGCTCTTTACCCTCGCTCGCTTCCGAGAGGTGAAAAATTCTGGATCGATGCGGGAGCTGGTGCGCTTCCAGACGGAGAACAAGATGCTCCTTATGGCCTATCACCAGGCCGAGCAGAGGGTCCTCGGGGATATCGCCGCAAACCACGACCATCGGCCCTTCGATGATCTGGCCCGCGAGTATGAGGCTCACCTGAGGATGGCGCTCTCTCGGCCCCGGAGGTACACATCCAACATAAACGTCCTGATGCACATCCTCGGACGCTTCTCTGATCGGCTCTCGGCCGCCGAGAAGGCGATGTTCTCGGAGAACGTCCAGAGATACAGAGATGGCAAGATCACCATCTGCCCCAACACCACCCTCCTCAAGTCGTGGATCGCAAGGTTTGAGGACGATTACCTGATGGACCAGACCTTCTTTGAGCCCTACCCCCAGGACCTGATCGAGGTCGACCCGGCCGTCTCTCACAGGGGGAGGGACCTCTGGGGATAGAAGAACGAAATAGGACGAGAGGAAACGTAAACGGGAAACGAACAGAAATGAGCGGGATAAAACGGAGGAGACCGGAAATATAAAATAAACCTGGTGATGATGGCCGTAATATTCCGCAGATCTCTGGGATTATATCGAAAGGTGGAGGAGCTCGAAGACCCCCACCATCCTCAGGCCCATGTAGATCAAAAGGATGATGAAGATAGCCCTCAGCTGCTTGGCGGGGAGCCGGTGGGCCACCCTGACCCCGACACAGGCCGCGGGTATGCTCGTCCCGGCCAGGAGCGCCCACTGAAGGAGGTTGACGTACCCCAGGCTGAAGGGAGGAAGGCCGGTGAGGCAAAGGCCGCTATAGACGTAGGAGATAACCCCCCCGGATGATGTTAGGATGATGACGGCGGTGGATGTTCCGACGGCCCTGTGCATCCCAAAGCCCATGGCCGCCGAGAGGGCCGGAACCATTACCACTCCGCCACCAATCCCGATCAGGCCACATAAAAAGCCGAGGGGGAGGCCCAAGATTAAGTAGCGGAAGTCGCTTTCTGCCATCTGTCCACCCCCCCCTCCACATTCTACAACGCCCCTCCCCTTATCTTTAGCTATAACCCCCTCCCATCCTCCAGTCCGGGCGCCTGGGCCCATCACCATCCTCACAGCGGCCGCGATTATTACGAGGCCGAATAGGGCTCGAAGGGGGCCTCCGGCGATGTGAGCCGCTGCGACGCCTCCGAAGAAGGCGCCGAAGAGGCCGGATATGCCTAGAAGGAGGGCTGCCCTCGAATCGACCACCCCCCTACGGCGGTGGCCACTGGCGGCGTTGATGGCGGTGGGAAGGGCCACCGCGAGAGCCGTCCCGAAGGAGATCCGGGTGGCTAGCGTAGGCTCGACCCCCATGGAGGTGAGGACCCAGAACTGGACCGGGACCATTATGAAGCTGCCTCCGACCCCCAGCATTCCAGAGGCTAAGCCTGCACCAATGCCAGTGATCATGAGAACGAGGGCGTATACGAGTTCCACTAAATGACCGGCGACGGAATGGGATAAAGATATATCTCGTCCTCCCAGTTATTTGACCGTGAGACGATCAGGAGGGGTTCCAGAACTCCTCGCCCCGGCCGGGTCCTGGGAGGCGCTTTTGGCGGCGGTCGAGTCAGGAGCCGACGCCGTCTACCTTGCAGGGAGGAGGTTTGGGGCGAGGCAGAGCGCCCCAAACTTCGACGATCTCGAGCTGTTTAGGGCCCTCGAGCACGCCCACCTCCGAGGGGTCAAGGTCTACGTCGCCATCAACACCCTCATCCCGGAGACCGAGGTGGAAGAGGTCGCCCGCCGACTCGTCGAACTCCGCGAGGCCGGGGTGGACGCGGTCCTGGTCCAGGACCTCGGCGTTCTCCGACTCGCACGAGATCTGGTCCCGGACCTGGAGCTTCACGCCTCTACCCAGATGACGATCTGCAGCCTGGAGGGGGCGAGATGGGCCGCCGAGATGGGGCTTAAAAGGGCGGTCCTCGCCCGGGAGCTGACCCTGGCCGAGGTGGAGGAGATGGGGAAGGGTGCATCCATAGGCGTCGAGGTCTTCGTTCACGGAGCCCTCTGCTACTCTTACTCTGGCCAGTGTCTCCTCTCCTCGGTGATCGGGGGGCGGAGCGGAAACAGGGGACTGTGCGCCCAGCCCTGCAGAAAGCCCTACCGCCTCCTGAAGAGCCGGGAGCGGGA
>NZ_JBNGCU010000089.1:0-6633 GCF_049974945.1 Methanocrinis sp.
CCGTAGGCGGGCCTTGCGATGAAGACGCCGATGAGAACCCCGGCTATGGTGATCAGGGCGAAGCTCTTGAAGGTCCCAAATCCCATGGCGAATAGTGGCAGCATGGCGACGATGGTGGTCGCGGCTGCGGCCATGATGATCCCGAAGGCGCTGGAGAGCCTAGCGAGGTAGATCTTGCCGCTGGGCATCTTCCCCTCGTAGAGGAGCTCGTCGGTGATGATGACCAGGTGGTCAACTCCGGTACCGATGACCGCTATGATCCCAGCGATGGCGGGCAGGTCGAGCTGCCACTTGAGGAGGGCCGCAAGGGCGAGCATCATCAGAACCTCGCTGAAGGAGGTGGCGACCATCGGTATGACGATCTTCGGCTCGCGGTACCTGAAGTATATCACCAGGCCCACCACCAGGATCGCCATGATCCCCGCTATAAGGACCTGTTTTTTGAACTGATCTCCGAGGGCCGCTGTCACCTGGCCGGTGCCGATGATCTCGACGTTAACGGGCAGAGCACCCTCCCTCAGGTGGATGTAGAGCTCGTGGGCCCTCTGGCTGTCGCCTCCCACCTGGGCCACCATATTTCTCATGGGGGCGACCTCCAGGCTCGCCGCCAGGTCCTGGGCTAGAGGGGCGGAGAAGATCAGCTCATCGTCCAGATGCATCGATATCTCGTGGTCCATCCTGTTCCTGGTGGCCCCGGTATCGATCGCAGCCTTCTGGAAGGCGAGAGCTCCTTCCTCTGAGAGGGTGAAGGGCACGCCCCAGTTTCCGGCTTGATCGCCCTGGGGCAGCGAGACGTCTACGATGGCATCCCCGTAGAGGACGTGCATCGATTCGTTTCCTCTCGTCTGGATCCTGATCTCGAAGACACCGGGCTTGCCCACGATCTCCTGGGCGTCGGTGACGCTCACGCCCGCAAGATCGATCAGGATGAACTTGTTGTCCACCACCCTGACCTTGATGTCCTGAAGGCCGAGACGGTTCAGCTTCCTGTCCAGGACCTGTTTCGTCTCGTCCACCGTCTCCTCGGTCACGCCCTCAGAGAAGCCGGCGTCGCCCGGGGCGAGGGTTCCGCCGACCGGGGCCAAAATCGCCTCCATCGACTCCCTGGTGACGTTCGACCTCACCTCGAAGGAGAGCGGATCTGAACCCAGGTACTTGACGTCCGAGTCGAGGGAGGTCTCGAGATGGTTCATGATCACCCCGACCGGAGAAGCATCGATGGTGATCCTGGTGGCGTTCCCTCTCGGCGTGACGGTGGACTGGGGATAGCCCAGATCCTCGGCCAGGGTCTTGGGCGCCCTGCCCTCGACGTTGATCGTGTAGTCGATGCTCTCCGGACGCCACTCGACCTCTACGGGCCTATCCAAGGCGTCGCCGAACTGTTCTTCCAGGATCTCGATCGGATCAACCAGGGGCTGCACTATGGCCCCCTGAAGCTTCAGCTGGAGCCAAGACCCTCCCTCCAGGTCCAGGCCGTACTTTAGCCTCGACTGAAGGCCGTCGTCGCCGGGCATGGGGGCGAGGATTATCAGGGCTGCAGCCACCGCCACGAAGAATATTAAGATTCTCGGATCTTTGGTTATCTCTGTCATCGTCTCTGCCTCCGGGCTCCCGACTTCTTCGGACGGGCCAGGTACCATCGAAGGGCGTTCGAGTTCATGACCCAGGTGTTCATCAGGTCTGCGAGAAGGCCGAAGAGGAGGACTATCGATATGTCGAAGAGGATGTTGATCTGGGTGAAGGAGGACGATACCAGGTAGGAGAAGGCCGAGACCAGGAATAGCGCGAAGATGGCGGAGAAGGTGGTGCTGGTCATGGAGATGCCGGTCCTGAAGGCTCCCACGACCTTATCCTCGGTCCTCCCCTTCCGTTTTAGAACTCTGTTGTTGAGGAGGATGTTGCTGTCCACCGAGTAGCCTATCAGCATCAAGAGAGCCGCCACAGTCCCCAGGGAGAGCTCCACCCCCGTTATGTCCATAGCCGCCGCGGTGATCATGATATCGGAGAAGGCGGCCAGAATTACAGTGAGGGCGACGAAGGGCGTCCTGAATATCAGGAAGACCACCACCGCCATGAAGAGGAAGGATAGAGGGATGTAGGTCTTCGCCTGCTCCTGGAGCCTGGTGCTGTAGACCGGCCCCATGTACTTGATCTCGGGATCCTGGTACTCGGCCTCTATCGCCTCCGAAAGCCGCATATACTCGGCTTCGTCCATGGGTCCCATCTGGATCATGTACCGATGGCCCACGTCCCTTATGTCCAGCACCGGGTAGGCCGCAAGCTTCGATGCTATCTCACCTTCCGATTCGACGACGGGAACGGTGATTATTGTTCCTCCCGTGAACTCGACCCCCAGGTTCACGGGCGATCCCGTCTTGATGTAGGTGAAGCCCAGGATGGAGATCGCCACCGCCAGCAGGGCTAAGGAGATCGCCACCATCTTCTTGGGCTCGTATTTAGAGATGAAGGTCTCTGGATCCATACAAGTGTCCTCTTTCGCGCAAACCGCATTCAACGTATTTACGGGTTGTCGTTTGTAGCCTTTTTTTTCATAAACTCGGATCGGTGAAGGGCGGCTACTTCTTCTCCCACTTCTTGAGGTTTGCCACCTCGGAGAGGGTCTTCCCGCGCTTGATCTCCTCGCGGAGCCTACTCTCGGTCTTCTCGACCTCTTTCGCCCTTCGGGCGATCTCGTAGCCCCTCTCCCGAGGGATGACCACGACACCGGAGTCGTCGCCGACGATGATGTCGCCGGGCCTCACCGATCGGCCGCCACAGGTGATCTCGGCGTTGATCTCCCCCATGCCCTTTGGCTCCCCGGCGCTGGGGGTTATGGCGCTGGCGAAGATCGGGTAGTCAAGCTCTCTGACCTCGTCGAGGTCCCTCACGGCGCCGTCGATGACGACGCCTGCGACCCCTTTCATCTTGCAGCTCTGGGTGGCGAGGCCGCCCCAGCAGGAGATGTACCTGCTGCCGTTGTAGATCACGATCACATCGTCGGGGCCCGCAAGGTCGATCGCCTCGACCGACTTCGCCCAGTCGCCCTCGAAGGTCTGGACGGTTATCGCCTTTCCCACGATCTTCTTGCCCAGGTTTATGGGCAGGATATCCCGCATCGCCCCCTTCCGGTGCATGGCGTCGGAGATGTTAGGGGTTGATACCTCCCTGAATATCTCGATCATCTCCTCCTCCATGCTCTTTTTTGCGACCATGTCGCGCCTATCGAGGGCGCTGTCCATCGCCTCCCTGATCTTCAGGCCGGAGCCGGTGACGTCGGGGCTTCTCGTGATGTTGCCTCCGACGATCACGATCGAGGCTCCCGAGGCGACCGCCTCGGCCGCCGAGTCCGCATCGATCCCGCCGGCGACGGCCACTGGGATATCGACCCGGTCGGCGATCTGGTTGAGAAAGTCGATCGTCCTCTTCCCCATCATCTGCTGGTCGATCCCCACGTGGACGCAGATGTAGTCGACGCCGAGGGCCTCCAGCTCTCGAGACCTCGCCACCGGGTCCGGCGCACCGAGAAGGTCGACCATGATCTCGACGCCGTACTGTCTCGCCCCCCGGAGGGCGTCTGTGATGGTGGAGTCGTCGGAGGAGGCGAGGATGGCAACGATGCTCGCTCCCGCCTTCGCCGCCATCTCCACCTCCATGGCGCCTGTGTCCACCGTCTTCATGTCCGCCACGATCTTTTTGTCCGGCAGAGCCTTCTTCAGCTCGCGCACGGCGTCCATCCCTTCGCTCTTGATGAGGGGAGTTCCTGCCTCTATCCAGTCAGCACCGCCATCGGCCGCCTCAAGAGCTATCTGGACGGCCCTGTCCAGCTCCAGCAGATCCAGGGCAACCTGTAGAATGGGTTTAATAAGATCACCACCATAAAGCCGAGTTGATAGAGAACAGACCATGGTATATAAAATGAAGCTGAAAGAGATGACCGATATCAGGCTGGACGAGAGCCCCTACGATGCCGGGGGGATCTCCTTCACCAAGCTCCAGGGCAACGGCAACGACTTCATCCTAATAGACGAGCATCGCCGGGTGAAGGTGGCAGACTCCCTCAAGGGCTCTTTTGCGATCCAGTGCTGCCATCGAAACTTCGGGATCGGCGGGGACGGCGTCCTCTTCCTATCCCCCTCAGACCACGCCGATCTGAGGATGCGCCTCTTTCAGCCCGACGGCTCCGAGGCAGAGATGTGCGGAAACGGCGTCCGATGCCTCGCCAAGTACGCCTGGGACGCCGGGATGGTGGGCCAATGCTTCGAGGTCGAGACCCTGGCGGGGATAATAACCCTGAAGGTGAGAGAGATAGGAGGCGACTTCTGGGCGAGGGTGGAGATGGGCACCCCCTGCTTCGATAGGGCCGGGATCCCAGCCTTGGGCGAGGGCGAGTTCCTGATGGAACCCCTGGAGGGTTTTGAGGTATCGGCGGTGAACACTGGGGTTCCTCACGCCGTGATCTTCGTCGACGACCTGATGGATCTGCCCATCGAGGATGTGGCGCCCCACATCAGGCGAAGCTCCATCTTCCCGGAGGGCGCGAACGTCAACTTCGTCCGGATCGGCGAGACCTTCGCGGTCAGGACCTTCGAGAGAGGGGTTGAGGGGGAGACCCTCTCCTGTGGAACGGGTTCGGTGGCCAGTGCCGCCGTGGCCCGGAGGATGGGGATGGCCGGAGACGAGATCTTCGTCGAGACGAGGGGGGGCCCCCTCCTGATAACCTTCGAGGGCGATAGGGCCTACATGGACGGGCCCGCATCCACCGTCTACTCCGGAGAGCTGAGCGACGAGTTCCACTGGGATATCTCGCAAGGATTATAGTTGAATAGGGTTCAGGTCACTCTCATGATGAAGCTGGTCGCGGTACTGGGCGCGTTTATGCTGGTCGCAGGAGCGGCCCCGGCCTTCGAGGGGCTCGAGCCGATCCGGCTTGGGAGCAAGAGCGACCCCGAGGCCTCCCTCTTCTCCTACGACCAGAAGTTCAGCGATACCACCACCCTCAAGAACTACTACCTGGGGATGTCGGCCTACAAGGACTTCGACGGGTGCGAGAGGCTCTCCTCGAACATCTACCTCAAGAGCAACCCGAACTGGACCGACATCGCCCTGAACGCCAACTTCAGCAGCGGCACCGGCAGGATGGGATACCTGGTCCTGGACCAGGACTCCATGGACATAAGAGACGTGATGGTCGATGTGAGCCACGAGTTCATAGGAAACTTCACCATCGACGAGAAGGTTCTGGTTGTCAAGAACAGGATGAACGAGACCGGGTTCTTCGGCTGCCTATAGGGGCCCTCAAGACCGGATCTGCCGGCCCACGAGGCTGTCCATCTCCTCCAAGAACTCGCCCTTCGCCTCGGGAGGGATCGTAGCCCCCGCGGCGACGTTGTGGCCTCCGCCGATCCCGCCCACCTTCTCTGCGGCCTCGGATATCGCCTCCGCCAGGTTGAGCCCCGAGCTCACCAGGTCCTGGGTTCCCCGAGCCGAGACCTTCAGCTTCCCGTCCTCGGACCGGGCAAAGGCGAGGATCGGCTTTCTCCGGTCAGCGGTCTGAAAGCTCATCCCGGCCACGATCCCCACGATCGTCTCTCGGATCCGATCGCCGGCATCGAAGTACTGCAGGTGCGCGAGCGAAACTATCCCCTCTTCTTTGACCAGCTTCAGCCCGTTTACGAGGTTCTGCCGGTGCTCGTTGAGGAGAAGCCTCGCCTCCTCCAGGGCGGATCCCCGGTCGCCGAGGCAGACCGAGAGGCCAACCCCGGAATGGCCGTATCGGGCAGTGGCGTTAAGAAGGGTCGAGAACTCGCTCGCGTCCCGCAGCTCCGTCCCCTCCTGCTCGGCCAGGAGGTTGTAGACCTCGCCGACGAGCCTCTCGAGCTGGGCGTTGGAGAGGCCCGCCCGCAGGCCCCTCCTCACCAGGGCCGAGGCGATCTTCGCCTTCTCCTCGGAGTTCATGTCGATCCAGCGCCGCCACCTCTCGCCCCTAAGCCTGATCCCCTGCTCCTTGAGAAAGGTGATGCAGGCGTCCTCGTCGCCCGAGAGGCCCGGTATATAGGGGTCCTGCGAGTACTCCAGCATCTTGAAGACGGCCCTGGTCTGCTTTCCGAAGAGCTTCAGGTCGCGACCGAAGGAGAGGGCTCCCGCATCGACTCCCACCTTCAATACCCTCCGGTTGAGGCCGATGAGCATCCCCCTCGCCATATCCTGGAGGTCTCCGACGGCCCCGACGATGGCAAGCCCCGCCAGATCGTCATTTCTGCCGGCAGATCCGGCGGCCCTGGCCAAGGCTCTTGCGAGAAGGAACGTCGCTCCGCTCCCGCTGAGCTCTGTCGCGCCGTCGAGGCCGACCAGGTGGGGATTTATATGGTGCTCGATCCCCGAACCCTGGGGACGGTGGTGGTCTGCCACCACGGCCAAAAGACTCATCTCGCAGATCTCTGATTGCATCCCACTACCGAGGTCTGTGAATATCACTAGGTCCGGCCCGAGATCCGCGATCGTCTCCAGAGCGGGGATGTCCAGCTGCTTGAAGAAGAGGGTCTCGCGCTCGACGTTCGCCCGGTCCAGGGCCGCCGATATTATCCCGGCAGAGGTGAGGCCGTCGGCGTCGACGTGAGATGCCACCACCACCTC
>NZ_JBNGCU010000090.1:0-6630 GCF_049974945.1 Methanocrinis sp.
AATGTCAGTAAAGGAGATAATGTCGACGCCGGTGACTATAGACAAGTCGGAGAGGATCGCCCACGCTCTGGATGTCATGGAGAAGCACGATCTTCGAAGGCTTCTCGTCACCAACGACGGCAAGCTCAGCGGCACCATCACCATGAGGCAGATCACGAGGGTTCTGGGGACCAGGCAGAGGCTGGGCCTGCCCGCAACCTCACTCCATGTCGCCTCCGCGGTCTCGGACTCGGTGATCAAGGCGGATCCCGAGATGAAGGTCGAGGACGCAGTCCTGCTACTGCAGAAGACATCGGTTCTGGTTGTCATGGAGGGAGATGAGATACTGGGCTGGGTGAGGCCAAAGGACATGATGAAGTCCCTCAGGATGACGGGGCTTGCCGCCGACGCCATGCGCACTCCTCTTACCGCCAGCCCTTCCGATAGGCTGGTCCATGTCCGGAGGGTGATGCTTGACCGGGACGTAGGGAGGCTTCCGGTGATGGAGAACGGCAAGCTCGTGGGGATCATATCCGAACGGGACGTGGCGGAGTCCCTCCGGGCCTTCAGAGACCTGGTTCAGGGCGGCCAGCAGGATCCCAGGGTCAAGAACCTCCTGGTCTCGGACGTGATGAGCCGGGGGGTAAAGTCGATCTACATCGACACGCCTCTCGAGGAGGCGAGAAAGAAGATGTTGGAGGAGGACCTGGGCGGGATGCCGGTCTTAAACCAGAAGAACGAGCTTGTGGGGATGCTGACCAGGCGGTGCTTCTTCGACTACCTGGTGAAGCAGAGATGAGCCTTGGGGCCGTGGCAGAGAGGCTGGGGATATCGGCCGAGAGGATGGAACGGATGCTCGGACGGGTGGTCCGATCTTCCGACTGGCCAGCGCCCCGGCTTCTGAGGTTCGACAAGGCCGTCTCCGGCATAGAGGCCGGGACGGTCGTCTTCGACAGGGATGAGATCGTCTACGGCTACCCCAAGATAAGGCGGGCGATGATGCTCGAGCCCGCCATAAGAAGACATTTTTCTGACGGCGTCCTCGTCGAGGAGAAGATGAACGGCCACAACGTCCGGGTGGCAAACGTCGGGGGAGAGACGGTCGCCCTCACCAGGGGCGGCTTCATCTGCCCCTACTCGACCGAAGTTGCTCGCGATCAGATCTCTCCAGAGATCTTCGCGGACCATCCAGAGATCGTCCTCTGTGGTGAGATGGTGGGCCCAAAGAACCCCTACGTACCAAAGGAGGTCTACCCCACAGAGTCGATGGACTTCTACCTCTTCGACGTATCGCGGAAGGGGGCGAGGGAGATGGAGGGCTCTCCGGCAACTCACGCCCTCGCCGAGGAGTACGGGATGAGGTCGGTCCGCCTCTTCGGTGAGTTCGGGATAGAGGGGGCCGCCGCGGAGATCGAGGAGATCATAAAGGATCTGGGGGCCCAAGGAAGGGAGGGGGTCGTCATCAAAGATCCGGCGAACCTATTGAGCCCCATAAAGTACACCAGCTCCGAGAGCAACTGCAGAGACCTCGAGTTCGCCTTTCGATACTACAACGACTATGGCCTGGACTTTTTCTTCTCGCGGGTCGTCCGGGAGGGGTTCCAGGCGGTGGAGTGGTCTGAGGCCGAGGATGAGTTTCAAGAGAGGTGCCTGAGGCTGGGCAGAAGCATGCTCTCGTCCATGAGGGAGACGGTGGAGGCGAAGATGGCCGGGGAGCCGATCGTCCAGGAGGTGGAGATTCTGGTCAGAGACCTCCAGACGGCGAAGGACTTCGAGGAGCACTTACGAAGGATGGGGGTTCGGGCCGCGTTCGATCCGCCTCGGGTCTCCCCCGGCGGTCACCTGGTGAAGATCAAGAGGCTCGTCATGAGCACCAACGACAAGACCGAGTCCGTCATCGAGGGGCATCTCTGGTAGGCGGATCCGAACGGAATTGTTATTAGGGTATCAGAATCGACCTTAGGGGATGGTCACCATGAGCGAAACCTGCGATATAGAGATGGAAGGACACCTTATTGATTCGCTCACGCTCACCAAGGCGCTGGACAAGATAATGAGCATGGGCGGAGAGTTTGAGATCAAGACTTTCCAGGTGGGCAAAAAGAAGCACGATACGAGCTATGTGAAGATCGCGATCTCCGGAGAGGACGCCGATCATCTCGACCGGATCCTTCTCGCGCTCCACCCTCTCGGCGCCCGGGTGATCGAGGCGGAGGACGTACACCTCGAGATCGCGCCCAAGGACCGGGTCGTGCCCCGGGGCTTCTACTCCACCACAAACCACCTCACCTACGTCCGTCACCATGGTGCCTGGCTGGAGGTGGAGGACATTCAGATGGACTGCTTGATCATAGTGAAGGAGGGTCGGGCGATCTGCGTTCCCATCGGCCAGATCGAGAAGGGCGATATGGTCGTCGTCGGGACCGCCGGAGTGAGGGTGGTGCCGCCGGAGAGGCCTCGGGAGAAGACCTTCTTCGAGTTCATGTCCAATGAGGTCTCCTCGGAGAGGCCCTCCGGTGAGATCATAAAGCAGCTGGCAGAGGAGATCCTGGCCACCAAGAGGGCAGGAGGGAAGATCGCCGTGGTCGGCGGTCCCGGCATAATCCACACCGGAGCGGCGGGGGCCCTGGCAGAGCTGATCCGGGACGGGTACATCGACGTCCTCCTGGCGGGAAACGCCCTCGCGGTTCATGACATCGAGCGGCAGCTCTTCGGGACGAGCCTGGGGATGGACCCCCAAGGCAACCTGACCTCCGCAGGCCACCGAAACCACATCTACGCCATCAGCGAGGTGATAGCCAGCGGCTCCATCCGCGAGGCGGTGGAGGACGGCAAACTGAAGGGCGGGATCATGTACCAGTGCATCAAGCGGGGGATTCCGTACGTTTTGGCCGGATCGATCAGGGACGATGGCCCCCTCCCCGACGTGATCACCGATACCGTCGAGGCTCAGAAGGCGATGTTCGAGGCCCTCCGGGGGGTGGACATGGTGATCATGATGGCGACGATGCTCCACTCGATAGCCACCGGAAACCTCCTCCCCTCCCGGGCCAAGACGATCTGCGTCGATATCAACCCCTCCACGGTGACGAAGCTGATGGACCGGGGGACGGCCCAGGCCATCGGCCTGGTGACCGACATCGGGATATTTCTGCCCAGTCTGGCCGAGGAGGTCGGAAGGCTGGCCGAGGCCCCCTGATCCTCGATGGGCTGCAGTCGAAGACGGATCGCAACGCTTAAATTGAGAACTGCCGCTATATGCCGGGTGGGCCTGGTTGGTGCCGCCGTGGCTTAGCCCGGTAAAGCGGCTGATTCGTAAGGCGAAAAGCCCGATATATCAGCAGGTCATGGGTTCGAATCCCATCGGCGGCTTCTCTTTTTCTCTTCGTCAACTTCGTCTTCGTCTCTTCCTATCAGGGACCCTTTGAGCCCCCTCCTCACGTCGAAGATGGGGACAGATATCGGGTATGGCACCCGGCGCCTTCCGGCGTTCTGTCAACTCCGCAATACTTTATATACCCTCAGTTTAAAAAGGGATTTGCGGAGATACGTGATTATGGAGTCCACCATCAACATAGAGAACGTCGTCGCCTCGACCAAGCTCGCCGAGGAGTTCGATCTGATCAAGATCGAGTCTGAGCTGGAGGGCGCCGAATACAACAAGGAGAAATTTCCAGGGCTCGTCTACAGGGTCAAATCGCCGCGGGCGGCCTTTCTGATCTTCACCTCGGGAAAGGTGGTATGCACCGGCGCCAAGAACGTCGCGGACGTGAGGACGGTGATAACCAACATGGCCCAGACCCTGAAGTCGATCGGGTTTGAGGACGTCAACCTGAACCCTGAGATTCACGTCCAGAACATCGTCGCCAGCGCCGACCTCAAGACCGATCTGAACCTCAATGCCATCGCCCTCGGCCTCGGCCTTGAGAATATCGAGTACGAGCCAGAGCAGTTCCCGGGCCTCGTCTATCGGATCAAGGTGCCGAAGGTGGTCGTCCTGATATTCAGCTCTGGAAAGTTGGTGGTTACCGGAGGAAAGTCGCCCGAGGAGTGCGAGGAGGGCGTCAAGATCGTGCGGGTCCAGCTGGAGAACCTCGGGCTGCTCTGATCTTCGTTTAAGAATCCCCAATCAGCACTGTGTCCCTCTCTCATCGTAGGGTCGGTCGAGAGAGATGGCGGCTGGAAGCTGAGCTTGGGGCTTGCGCCGCCCTCGCCCAAGGCTCGCGGCAATTATCACCTGTCCACATTATTCCACGATCATCGGGCGGTCTATTATCCCAGCAATTCTATTATCTCCTTCAGGGCGAGGCTCTCCTGAGATCCAGTCGACATATCCCTCAGGGTGAGCTTCCCCTCCTCGACCTCTTTGGGGCCGATTATGACGGCGAAGCTCGCGCCGATGCTGCTCGCCTGCTTCAGCTGGGCTCCGAGCCCCCGGCCCATCACGTCCAGGACCACCGGGACGGAGAGTCCGCAGCGAAGCTCTTTTGCCGCCCTGACCGCCTCGGACCGGACCTGAGGGACGAAGACGACGGCCACGGGCGCAGGCGGCATCTCGTCGAGAGCGACTATCTCCATGATCCGGTCAAACCCGATCCCAAAGCCCGTCGACCTCGTCTCCTGCCCCCCCAGAAGGCCCGCGAGTTGGTAGGTCCCGCCTCCACAGATCTGGTTTTGGGCGCCGAGGCCCGAAGCGTAGATCTCAAAGACGGTCCCGGTATAGTACTCAAGGCCCCGAACGATCTCGAAGTCCACCGTAGCCTCGACCCCGTAGGCCGCAAGGAGGTCCACCAGCTCCGAGAAGTGGGCGAAATCCAGGTCAGTGGGCGCTGCCCGATCCGATCTTGCGGCCCGATCTCCGGTGTCGGAGGATGCGGCCTCGGAAGATTCCGCCTCCGCTTTTTTCACTTCGGGGGCGGCATCCTCAGACATTCGTGCCAGGTCTTCGGCCATCTCCGCCGCCCGATCGAGGGCCCGTCTTCCCTTCAGGTCGATCAGCTCGATTAAGCCGAGGTGGTCTGCCCCGATCTCCTGGAGCTTCTCGTCGAGGAGGGCTCTCTCCTTCTTGTCGATGAACTTCATCACAGCGGGCCTCTCGGAGGCGGGGATCATCCTCATCATGGCCCTGATCAGGCCCAGGTAGCCCAGGTGGAGGTCTCCGGAGATGCCGGTGCTTCTGACCAGCTCCTCGGCGAGGGCGATCACCTCCGCCTCGGCGTCAGGCCGGTCGCTTCCGATCAGCTCCGCCCCCAGCTGCCAGAACTCTCGGAACCTGCCCCGCTGGGGTCGCTCGTAGCGAAAGCAGTTTCCGAAGTAGTGAAGCCGGAGGGGCTTTGGTGCCGTCTGGAGCTCATTGACGTACATCCTCATCACCGGGGCGGTCAGCTCGGGCCGGAGGGCCAGGTCGCGGCCACCCTTGTCCTTGAAGGCGTAGATCTCGTCGATGATCGACGGCCCCGATTTCGCGGTGAAGAGCTCCAGATGCTCGAAGGTGGGGGTCGATATCTCCCGATAGCCCCACCCTTCCAAAATCTCCTGCATCCGCTTCCTGACGGCGCCTCTCCTGAAGGAGTCCTCGGGCAGGAAGTCTCTCGTCCCTCTCGGTCTTTGGATCGTCATGCCACACCGCCCATGCCTCTGGGGCCCTTATAGCTTTTGGGGGCCGGAGAGGTGCAGAGCGGAGCAGACTGAATCGACCCGGATCGGCTCGTCTCCACCTCAACCTCTCCTCGCCCCCAATACTTTCGCCCCGCGAGCCTCGACCTTTTGTAGATCGAAGGAGAAGATATAGGCTGTGAGGCCGCAAAGCCCGGGATGCCCGAGGGGTGGGCGCGGCCCACCGTCGTCACCATGATAAACATCTGAGGCCGGGAGAGGTCCCCAAAAAATCCCCCTTCATTTCCCTCTCCCGCCTCGCCAACTCTTCTTTTGGCCCTGATCATGGGGCCACGGTGAACGAAGATCTCGATAAGGTCAAAAGGCGGATGACTTCAAAGCCTCAAAAGGAGGTGGTCTGGGCTGGATAAAGGTGCTGCCGTCGATCGCCCCCGACGGCGCGGGGACGCGGGGCGGCCGCGTCGAGGGGGCGCAGGACCCCCGCTGGGGGGAGGCGAAAAAAGGCGGAGGCGGCTGAAGACGCCGGTGCGGGGTCAAAAGTTAGATAACTCAGAAGCCTAAAAAATAAGCCGGAGAGAGCTTTTTGGAGGCGACAGGCGGATGGAGGCGTTGAAGATCCTGAAAGAGCACGAGAGCGAGATCAGGAGACGGTTCGGCGTAAAGCGGATCGGGATCTTCGGCTCTCATGCTCGGGGTGAGGAGAAGGAGTCGAGCGACGTCGACGTCCTCGTGGAGTTTGTGGAGCCCTCCTTCGACAACTTCATGGACCTCGCCTTTTTCCTCCAAGACCTCTTCGGAAGGGAGGTGGACCTCGTCACCACCGGAGGCCTGAGCCCTCACATCGCTCCTTTTGTGGAAAGGGAGGTGGTTTGGGCTGGGTAAGGATCTGGTCTTTCTGAGGCACATTTTCGACGAAGCCGAGTTCCTGAACAAACACTACCAGCGTCTTGAGCTTCAGGGTCTCTTGGAGGACGAGGTTTTACAGAGAGCCTGTCTTCGAAGTCTGGAGGTGATCGGCGAGGCCACAAAGAATCT
>NZ_JBNGCU010000091.1:0-6278 GCF_049974945.1 Methanocrinis sp.
TCGGAGGTCCTGGTCTTGGCCACGAAGTCGAACTCGTCTATGAAGAGGATGCAGGGGCTGAGGGTCTTGGCGAGATCGAAGACCTTATCGATGTTCTTGCTGGTTTCGCCCAGATACTGGCTCGTAACCATCGAGAGCCTCACCTCGACGAGGGGAAGACCGAACTTTCCCGAGAGGGCCATGGCGGTGGAGGTTTTGCCGGTTCCCGGCGGCCCGACGAAGAGGAGCTTTCCGATATCATAGAGCCCCACCTCTCTCAGGTAGTCCCGGTGCTCCAGGGCTTTTGCGGCCTTCTCGATCTCCGTCACCTGCTCCTCCGTCAGGACCAGATCCTCTATCCTATCGCGGACGTCCTCGGGAGCCTTGATCCGGACGAGCTTGAGTATGTCGTCGGCCTCCTCCACTTTCGTGGCCATCTCCCGGATCTTCGACTGGATCCATTCCCGGTCGGTGAGAAGGGGCTGGTTTCTCTTCTTCGCCTCGGCGTAGCTGACGTCGAGGGAGTCGTAGTTCTCGTAGAAGTAGGCCAGGGTGGGGTTGGATCTGATCCTCTCCAGGGTCTCGCGTTTTACAAACCATTTGGCACCCAGATCGAAGACGGTGAGCCTCAGCTGATCTCGGAGCCCCTCGCGATCGACGAAGGGGAGGCTCCTTGACGCCTCCCGGACGCTTGCAAGGCCGTAGATCTCCCTGACGTCCCCTTCGGTGACGTAGACCGGCCTCTTCACTTTCCTCGCCACAGGATCGAAGTAGTGTTTCCTGATCTTGGGCGGCAGGTCGTCCTCGGTCAGGTTCTCGGATCGGTTGTATATCTCTGCCGTGAGAAGGAGCTCTGCGACCTCCAGCTCCCCCGACGTTCCCACAGCGCTCAGCTCAGCATCTGATCCAGTCTTTGCGCTTGACCCCATTTTTGCACCAGACCCCATCTTTGAAGCTCGATCTTTCAGGCAGCCTTTAGGCTGAAGGCGAGTAATGCCCCGCCGAGAGTGATAAATCTTTCCTTTATTCGAGGGGTCTGACTGCGCCGGTGCCCGGCGGCGGTCGGCGGTTCCGTCGTCAACTTTATCAACCATTAAAAACCCCATCATTGGAGATCGACCATAATCGGCATGGTCTCTATTTGGTGATAGAAGATGAATGCGTGGGATCGCTTTATTTGGTAAAGTCCACTTATTGGACACAACGCTTCGCGACGGAGAACAGACGCCAGGCGTCTCTCTGACTCTGGAGGAGAAGCTAGAGATCGCCCGGCAGCTGGACGCCCTCGGCGTAGATGTAGTAGAGGCGGGCTCGGCCGTGACCTCCGAAGGCGAGAGAGCTGCCATGAAAGCCGTGGCCGACGAGGGGCTGGGGGCCGAGATCGCCAGCTACGTTCGCGCGAGAACCGACGACGTGGACCTGGCCCTCGACTGTGATGTCGACTCTATCCACCTGGTGGTGCCGGTCTCGGACCTTCACATAAAAAGCAAGCTCCGGTCCGACCGGGAGAGGGTTTTGAGGTCGGCGGTGACGGTGACCGAGTACGCGAAAGATCACGGCCTGATTGTGGAGCTCTCCGGCGAGGACGCGAGCCGCGCCGATGAGGGCTATCTCACCGGCCTCTATCGGGCGGGGATCGACGCCGGAGCCGATCGGCTTTGCTACTGCGACACGGTCGGAGTTCTGGTGCCCGAGAAGGCCTTCGAGATCTTCGCTCGCCTCTCCCGCCTCCCGGCCCCGGTGAGCGTCCACTGCCACGACGACTTCGGCATGGCCACCGCCAACACCGTTGCAGCCCTTCGGGGCGGGGCCTCTCAGGCCCACGTCACGGTAAACGGGATCGGCGAGCGGGGAGGAAACACCGGCCTCGAAGAGGTGGTGATGACCCTAGAATCTCTCTACGGGATAAAGACGGGGATACGCTGTTCAGAGCTCTACACCCTCTCGAGGCTCGTCAGCAGGCTTACGAGCATACCTGTCGCCCCCAACAAGGCGATCGTGGGGGAGAACGCCTTCACCCACGAGGCCGGGATCCACGTCCACGGCCTTCTCGCCGACACCTCGACCTACGAGCCGATTCATCCCGAGACGGTGGGGAGGAAGAGAAGGATCGTCCTCGGAAAGCACGCGGGGAGAAGCTCCGTGGAGCTGGCCTTGAGAGAGCTGGGGATCGAGTGCACGAAGGTCGAGCTCGCCGATATCCTCTTCCGGGTCAAGGAGCTGGGGGACAAAGGAAAGAGAGTCACCGACGCCGACCTTCAGACGATCGCGGAGATCGTCCTCTCCATCCAGAAGGAGCCGAAGGTGAAGCTCGACGAGTTCACCATCGTCAGCGGCAACCATGCGACTCCAACTGCCAGCGTCAGGATAACCGTCAACGGGGCGGAGATGCTGGAGGCGGGAACGGGGGTCGGTCCCGTGGACGCGGCGATCAACGCCATCCGGCGGGCGATCTCCGGGGTGGCGGATATAAGGCTCGAGGAGTACCACGTCGACGCCGTCACCGGCGGGACGAACGCCCTCGTCGAAGTCTGGGTGACGATGGCGATGGGCGATCGGAGCATCACCGCCCGGGGCGCGGGAGCGGACATCATCATGGCCTCTGTAGAGGCGGTTCTGGAAGGGATCAACAGGCTGATGCAACTTGAGGAGGACGGATAGATGGGTAAGATGAGCGGGGCGCAAGCCATCCTGGAATGCCTGAGGCTCGAAGGGGTCGAGATCATCTTCGGCCTTCCGGGCGGGGTGCTGTTGCCTCTCTATGACGCCATTTACGATTCGGATATCAGGCACATTCTTGTAAGGCACGAACAGGCAGCAGCGCATGCTGCAGACGGATACGCGAGGGCCACGGGCCGCGTAGGCGTATGCCTGGCGACCTCTGGGCCCGGCGCCACAAACCTGGTAACCGGAATCGCCACCGCCTACATGGACTCCGTACCTCTGGTGGCGATGACAGGTCAGGTGCCCACGAGCCTTATCGGAAAGGACGCCTTCCAGGAAGCCGACATCACGGGGATAACGATGCCTGTGACCAAGCACAGCTACCTCGTCAAGGACGCGAAGGATATCCCCCGCGTCTTCAGAGAGGCCTTCTATATCGCGAGGACGGGAAGGCCCGGCCCCGTTCTGATCGACCTTCCAAGAGACGTGACCGGCGACGAGCTGGATTTCGAGTATCCGGAGATCGACCTTCCGGGCTACAGCCCCAACCTGAAGGTCCACGGACTCCAGATCAAGAGGGCGGCCCAGGCCCTGATGGAGGCGGAGAGGCCCGTCATCTACGTCGGTGGAGGGGTCAAGTACTCCGACGGCCACCGGGAGCTCGTCACGCTTGCAGAGAAGATCAAGGCCCCGGTGACGACGACCCTGATGGGGATCGGCTGCTTCCCCGAGGACCATCCCCTCTCCCTGGGGATGCTCGGTATGCACGGGACGAAGTACGCAAACTACGCCATCCAGGAGGCGGACCTGATCTTGGCGGTGGGGGCGAGGTTCGACGACCGGGTGACGGGAAAGACGGCGAGCTTCGCGCCCCAGGCGAGGATCGTCCACGTCGACGTCGATCCCGCCGAGATCGGAAAGAACGTCCGGGTCGACATTCCGGTCGTCGGGGACGCGAAATCAGCCCTCTCCGAGCTGGCAAAGGCTGTAGAGCAGAAGCCTTGGAGCTCCTGGAACGACAAGGTCGCAGGCTGGAAGGGGGACCATCCCCTCGGCTATGCGAGGGATGGCGACTCGATAAAGCCCCAGGCCGTCCTGGAGACGATCTGCAAACTATGCCCCCAGGCGGTCATAGTGACGGAGGTCGGCCAGAACCAGATGTGGGCCGCCCAGTTCTTCACCCACAAGGACCCGAAACACTTCATATCTTCAGGAGGGCTGGGGACGATGGGGTACGGTTTTCCGGCGGCCATCGGGGCGAAGCTCGGCTGCCCCGATAAAGAGGTCTTCGACGTAGCCGGGGACGGAAGCTTCCAGATGAACATCCAGGAGCTGGCCACGGCGGTGATCAACGAGGTCCCTGTCAAGGTGATCATCCTGAACAACGGCGTTTTGGGTATGGTCCGGCAGTGGCAGGACCTCTTCTACGAGAAGAGGTTCTCCAGCACCACCCTCCACAGGGTCCCCGACTTCGTGAAGGTGGCCGAGGCCTACGGGGCTCTTGGCCTGCGGGCGACGAAGCCCTCAGAGGTCGAGCCTGTCCTTAAAGAGGCGATTGATTCGGAGGTGGTTACCATCGTCGATCTAATCATATCTCCAGACGAGAAGGTCTCTCCGATGGTTCCCGCGGGCGCGTCTCTGAGCGAGATCCTGGAGCTGGAGAAGGCCGAGGAGTCCGACCGAGTCCAAAAGTCGTATGCGGGCTCCGCTGCAAGCGAGATCCTGGAGCTGGAGGGGTGAGAATGAAGCACACCATAGCCCTCATCGTCGAGAACAAGCCCGGGGTCCTGGTCAGGATAGCGGCCCTCTTCAGCCGGCGCGGATTCAACATCGACAGCCTCACCGTCGGGACGACCGACAAGCCCGACCGCGCCCGGATGACGATCACCGTCGACGGAGACGAGGTGGTCCTCGAGCAGGTGACAAAGCAACTGAACAAGCTGATCAACGTCATCCGGGTAAGCGAGCTCGACCCCGCCGAGTCGGTAGAGCGGGAGCTCGCCATAATCAAGGTCGCGGCGAGAAAGGAGGACCGAAGCGAGATCATGCAGATCGTGAGCGTCTTCCGGGCGAAGATCATAGACGTCTCGCCGAGGTCGATGATCGTCGAGGTGACCGGAAGCGAGGACAAGGTGGAGGCGATGGTCCGCCTCCTCCGCCAGTTCGGGATCAAGGAGATGGCCCGGACCGGGAAGGTCTCTATGGTCAGGGGCTCAAGGGCGGTGGGCTCCTGATCTTGATCGGAGCGACCGTATGACCCGCTCGAAATCTTCAGACCGGGTCGAGTCGACTCCCCTCTATTCGAATCGATCCAGATCGGTTCAATACAGATCAAGTTTATATAAAATACGTGATGATTTCACTGAAGGATTTTCGTTCACAGGGAGGAGATAAGAAATGGCACAGATATACCATGACGAGGACGCCGACCTCGGCGTTCTGAAGGACAAGACTATCGCCATCATCGGGTACGGGAGCCAGGGACACGCCCAGGCCCAGAACCTGCAGGACTCGGGGCTCGACGTGGTCGCAGCCGACGTCCCCGGATCGAGGGCCTGGAAGAGGGCCGAGGCCGACGGGGTGAGGGTGACCTCTGCGGCGGAGGCGGCGAAGGAGGCGGACATGATCCAGATCCTCCTGCCCGACGAGATTCACCCCCTAGTCTACAAAAAAGACATCGAGCCCTACCTGGAGGAGGGGAACGCCCTCGGATTCTCTCACGGCTTCAACATTCACTTCTCGCAGATCATACCTCCGGAGAACGTCGACGTCTACATGGTGGCGCCTAAGGGGCCCGGCGACCTGGTCCGGAGGACCTACGTGGAGGGGATAGGAACGCCCTGTCTGGTCGCCATCCAGCAGGACTTTTCGGGCCAGGCCTTCGAGAAGGCGATGGCCTACGCCCGGGGTATCGGCGGAACGAGGGCCGGGGTCCTGGAGACGACCTTCCAGGAGGAGACGGAGACCGACCTCTTCGGCGAGCAGGTGGACCTCTGTGGCGGGGTCACCGAGCTGATCAAGGCCTCCTTCGAGACGTTGATCATGGCCGGATATCAGCCGGAGATCGCCTACTTCGAGACCTGCCACGAGCTGAAGCTGATCGTCGACCTGATCTACGAGGGCGGCCTCTTGAGGATGTGGGAGAACGTCTCCAACACCGCCGAGTACGGCGGCCTCACCCGGGGCGACCGGATCATCAACGAGCAGTCGAGAGAGGCGATGAGCGAGATCCTGGACGATATCCAGACCGGCAAGTTCGCCCGGGAGTGGATCCTGGAGGGGCAGGCGGGGCTTCCGGTGAAGAGGGCTCTGGAGCGCGAGGAGTCCGAGCACCCCATCGAGATCGTGGGCAGAGAGCTTCGGGCCATGATGCCCTGGCTCAAGAAAGAGTGAAGATCATCTCTTAAAGGAGGGATGCTGAGCCCATCGGGAGGGCGGGCGCTGCCAAGCGGCGCCGCCCTCCGGGGCGAAGATTTCTCTATATATTTTTAGTAATTTTTTGAGACGATTAGGTAAAATAGCCGCGAGCCTAGTTTCCTGCGCGGGCCAACATATAAAAAATAAAAATTATATATTATAACCGGCATTTCGCATTAACGGTTTGAACGCTCACTAATTTTCCTGCTATCGATTTT
>NZ_JBNGCU010000092.1:0-6191 GCF_049974945.1 Methanocrinis sp.
TCGTGGCGTTACGAGTCGTGGCGTTACAAGTCGTGGCGTTACGAGTCGTGGAGCTGCAGATGGTGAAGTTGAGGATCAAGATAAGAGACGAAAAGTGCGCCGACCGGGATTCGAACCCGGGTTTAGGCGTTGGCAACGCCTAGTGATAACCACTACACTATCGGCGCTCTGGAACTGGCCGCCACACACCCCATAACCTTCCAGCGTAAAAACATTGCGGATAGACTGGCCCTCCGCCAGCCCCTCCAAGTCAGTCTCGTCGGCCTTCAATCTTCGCCGGGCCGGGACTGCAGGTCGTATATGCTGTTCACGTGCTCTGCCCTGGTCACGATGATCAGCTCGTCGTTCGGCCGGAAGCGCGGCCCCTCCTGAGCAAGGATGAACTCGCCGTTCCTGTACAGCCCGATAAAAGCGCTTCTTTCGGGAAGGGATAGATCTGAGATCTCCTTTCCCTCCAGCTTCTCGTCGGTCATGAGGCTCAAGAACCGGACGTCTCCCCTCACGAGAGCGCTCAGCTCAATGGTGTTGACCCCTCGGAGGGCATCGGATATTATGGTGGAGGCGATCTGGGAGGGGTTTATGACGCGACGGAAATCGAGCTTCTTCGCTACCTCCTGGAATTGGAGGTCGTCGGTCCTGATGATCACCTCTGTCACGTTGTAGCTTTTGCCGATCAGCCCGATGATTATGTTGTTCTGGTCTTGGTCTGTACAGGTGACGATGGCATCCGCTTCGTCTATTCCCGCCTTCTCTAGGGCGTCGGGTCGGGTCCCCTCCATCTTGATCACGGTACAGTCGAGGGTCTCTGCCATCTCCTTGGCCCTGTTCGGATCCCTCTCGATCAAGACCACCTCATCGCCTTTCTCGATCAGCTTCTTGCTCAGGTCGTGCCCAAGAGCGCTCGCCCCCACGATTATGACCCTCATTTTTTCTTCCTCGCCCTAAACTCTCCTATCTTGTCTCATTTTTGTCCTCTATACCATTTTATCTTTTGTCTGCCCTGTTTTTATCGCTGTGACTTCTCTTCCCGAGTTTTTGGCGTGCTCCTCCCGATCCAGGTCCTGGGCATGAAGAGAACGAGCAGCGGCACTATCTCTATCCTTCCCAGCAGCATGTCGACGCAGAGGATGATCTTCAAAAGATCTGGGATCTCGGCACCAGTGACCCCTGACGAGAGGCCAACCGTTCCCAAGGCGCTCGAAACCTCGAATAGGGCATCGCTCGTCTCCACACCCTGAAGGGTGAAGGCGAAGGTGGAGAGGACCAGGATCATGATGTAGAGGAGGACGAAAGCAGTTATCCGGTTCAGCTCCTCCTCCTCGACTATCTCTTCGCCCACCTTCAGAGGGGTGACCGTCTCGGATGGCAGAAAGAGGCGCATGAATGTCAGATGTACTAGCTTGAAGAGGAGGATCATCCTGAAGATCTTAATCCCTCCTGCGGTGGACCCCACACCGCCTCCGATCCACATCAGGGCCGAGAGGAGGAGCTTTGAGCTCTCCGGAAGCTCGCCGACGTCGGTCGCTGAAAAGCCCGAGGTGGTGAGGGCGGATAAGGCGGTAAAGGCGGAGATCGACGCGATCTCGGCCGGCGTTCTATCCTGAGATGTGACCAGAAGTTTATCATCCAGATAGTCGGCTTCGACGAGGGTGAAGCTGAAGATGGCCGTGCCGACGGCGGCGATCGCGATGAAGTACCTCACCTGTACGTTCTTCAGCAGGATCAGGGGATCTTTCAGGGCTTGCGGATAGAGTCCGAAGTTGATCGACCCCATAACGCAACAGAGGGCGATCGTGGCGGGAACCAGCCATCCGCTGAAGGCTCCAATGCTCTCGGGCCTGGTGGAGAAGCCTCCCGTGGATACGGAGCAGAGGGCGTGACAGACGGCATCGAAAGGGGACATTCCTGAGAGCATCAGAAGGGTGATCGAGATCAGGGTGATTATGATGTAGACCTTACCCAGAAGCTTTGCCGCCGCCACCACGCTCGGCTTTATCTTCTCTTCGCCGACGTTCGTGGCGTATATCCTAAAGGCGGTGGTCCCCGGGCGGATCAGGATGGAGAGGACGAGGACGACTATTCCTATCCCCCCTATCCACTGCAGCCAGGAGCGGGAGAAGAGGAAGACGGGCCCTAGATCTGGGGGAGCGACGCTGAGGCCCGTGGTCGTCACCCCTGAGACGCTCTCAAAAAAGGCGTCCAGCGCCGACATATCTGTGGACAGATAGATGGGGACTGCAGATACGATCGCAGATAGAGGAAATATAAGGGCGGCCAGGACCAGCGCCTCCTTGATCTCCAGCTCTTCTTCGGGGAGGCGCCGGCTCATAAAATGCCCCGCCAGCAGGACCGCCAAGGCCACGGCGCTGTATACGGCGGCGATTCGGATCTCTCCAAAGATGAGGGCCACTACGGCCGGTGCCGCCTGGACGATCCCGATCCCGATAGTGATCTGGCCCAGCCGCCTTAGGACAGCTTTCGGGTTGATCGGAGAGACCAGTTCATACATATATGCAGATAGTAGCTCTGGACTTATGAACGATTCGCCGGCGAGCCTCCTCTGTAGCAGCATGCATACTTCGGCTGAACGCCCATTTTAGCTGCACACATGTTCCATTTTAGCTGCACACATTTTATCTATCATCAACTTCAAACTCGGGATCACGTTGGTGGTGCTCTCGTGTACGACGTCATAATCATCGGGGCGGGACCGGCCGGCCTTACCGCCGGGATGTACTGTGCCAGGGGCGGGAAGAAGACCCTCATCCTCGGAAATGTCTACGGATCGCAGCAGTCGATGGGCGGTCTCTACGAGAACTATCCGGGATTTCCCGACGGCATCCAGGGGATCGAGCTCTCGGAGCGGATGCTGGCTCAGGCCGAGAAGTACGGCGCAGAGCTTCATGAGGAGGTTGTGGCCAAGGTGGTCTCCCTCAACGGCCTCTTCAGGGTCAAGACCGAGAGCTGGGAGTACGAGTCGAGGGCCCTGATCCTGGCGACCGGCGCCAGCCACAGGAAGCTCTCGGTCCCGGGTGAAGAGGAGTACGCGACGAGAGGCGTCTCCTACTGCGCCTACTGTGACGGCGCTCTCTTCCGAAGCAAGACCGTCGCCGTCGTCGGTTACGGAAACGGCGCGGCGAGGGCGGTCCTCTATCTTGCAGGTCTCTGCATGAAGGTCCATCTCCTTAACGTCCGGGAGGATTTGGTGGCGGAGGCCGTCTACCTCGATCGGATCGAGTCTCTTACAAACCTCAGCACCTTCTCCGGCGTGGAGCCGATCTCGATTCTGGGGGACGGTTTTGTGACCGGGATCGAGTTCAAGGTGAGGGGCAAGGTCCACACTCTGAAGGTCGACGGAGTCTTCGTCGAGATGGGGGTCGAGCCGAACGTCGATCTCGCCGTCGATCTCGGAGTCGAGCTGACCAGGGGCGGCTTTGTAAAAGTCAACCGGCTCACCCAGGCGACGAACGTTCCCGGGGTCTTTGCGGCAGGGGACGTCACCGGCGGCAGGATGCAGGTTACGACGGCCGTCGGCGCCGGTACCTCGGCAGCGATCAGCGCCATGAGGCACATCCAGTAATATTCGGTGGTGAAATCTTCACGAAGAAGAAGCGATTCAAGCCGGACCTCTCCAGGCCGGTGGCTGTATGGCGGTCGATGGACCTTTTGGACGGAGAGGCGGCAGGGTGCCTGACCATAATTCTCAGGACGAGAGGGTGCAGGTGGCGCCGGTGCACCATGTGCGGCTACGCCTCGGAGGGGGCACCCGCCACCGGGAAGGACCTGATGGTCCAGTTTTTGGCCGCTACAAAAGATATCTCCTCGGAGGATCGGGTGGTCAAGATCTACACCAGCGGCAGCTTTCTCGACCCCGTCGAGGTCCCCGAGTCGATCAGGGCCCAGATACTTGACGGCCTGGCGGCGGCGGGGGTGGAGAAGCTCGTCGTCGAGTCGAGGCCGGAGTACGTAACGGCCGAAAGGGTTGAGGACTCGGTCGGGAGGATCAGGACGGAGGTTGGGATCGGCCTGGAGACCGCAAACGACCTCATCAGGTCTCACTCCATCTGCAAGGGGTTCAGCTTCAAGGAGTTCGAGGAGGCGGCGGAGGTCGTTCACGCGGCTGGCGGTTCGGTCAAGACGTACCTCCTCCTCAAACCCCTCTTCCTCTCGGAGGGGGTGGCGATCTCCGACGCCCTCCGGTCCGCCCGGGAGGCGGCACCCTTTTCAGACGTCCTATCCTTGAACCTCGCCAACATCCAGAGGGGAACCCTGATGGAGAGGATCTGGATGCGGGGCGAATATCGCCCTCCATGGCTCTGGAGCGCCGTCGAGGTCTTGAGTAGGGTCACCTTCGCGCCAATCATCTGCGATCCCGTAGCTGCAGGAGCCAGGCGAGGGCCCTCCAACTGCGGCAGGTGTGACGAGACGATCGCGGAGGCGATAAGGGAGCACGCCCTCAGCCAGGACGTCAGCGTCTTTGAGGATCTCGACTGCGGCTGCAAAGCTGCCTGGGAGAGGGTGGTGGAGCTGGAGGATCTCGCCTTCGGCTCGCCCCTGGATTCGGATTCGAGGAGGTTGTAATTTTATTATAACCTTCTTGAAATAGAAGCCGATCTTTTCGATAAATCGGTTTTGGGGCCAAAATTTCACCGGCCCTGATCGGTGAGCTTAAGCCTGTCCTGCGATTCGAGAAGCTCTCATATTCGCAAGCCTGTTCCTCTCTAGCCATTCCATGCGTCGGTTCGATTATACCCCAGGGCGAAATCTCTTTTAATGGTCGGTAGATTGAAATATAACGGATGGGATACCAGCTCTGGCAGGTGCATATACAGCGTATCTGGGTATTTAAGTAGGGCAGATCCAGAAGGTTATAGGGAGGTATAATAAACATGTTCGAAACTGTTTTGGTTCCCACGGACTTCTCCAAGTACTCGCAGAAGGTCCTGGAGTGCGTCGGCGGATTGCCAGGAGTGAAGAAGGTCGTCCTCCTCAACGTCATCGGTCCGTCGGACCCTCTGGCCAGGGTTTGGGACCCTGGAGCCAGGCTCGAAGAGGCGAAGGAGAAGCTCGCAGAGCAGGCAAAGTTCGTAGAGGCCCAGGGGCTCAAGGTCGAACAGAGGGCCGAGCCTATGCTGGAGGGTGACATCTTCAGGAAGATCCAGGCGGTATCCGACGAGGAGGGAGTCAGCCTGGTGGTCATGGGCGCTCGAGGCAAGGGCTTCGTCGAGAATATATTCCTGGGCAACGTGGCCAAGAACACCCTGCGGTACGGCGATAAACACCTCCTGCTGATGCGCTACAAGATGCTGGAAGGAGGCGAGGATCTTGAAGAGCACTGCTCCATGATTTTCTCCAAGGTACTCTGCCCCACCGACTTCTCGGAGCCCTCCGAGGAGACGATCAACTTCGTCAAGGGCATGAAGGGGATACATGAGGCCCTTCTCTTCCACGTCGTCTCCAGCGGGGAGAGCCAGGAGCACGTCGACGCCAAGATGAAGGAGGCGACCGAGAAGCTGAACGCCATCAAGGCGGAGTTCGAGGCTGCCGGGATCAAGGCCTCGGTCCAGGTCGCCGTCGGCAGCCCCGCTGAAGAGATCATCGAGGCGGCCGAGAAGGAGGACGTCTCCCTGGTGGCCATGAGCTCTCATGGGAAGGGATGGGTGAAACAGCTCATCGTCGGCAGCGTCGCCTACGAGGTATCCAAGAACGGCACCAGGCCCGTCCTGGTGGTGAGGGCTGGAAAGGCGTCTTGAGATTTCTCGCTCGCTTTCAAATTTTTTGTCCGAGATCTTCGCGTCTCGTCCTTTGCGGATCGGCACGTCGATTACAGGACAAAAGCATTTAATATAGCGAGAATATCCAGTCTCAAGTTCCCATTCCAAGGGAGAGAAACATAGTCGCAGGATATCGGCTTAATATCCAATTCAGGAGGTAAAACCAATGATGCCACCGACGATAATTGATCTTGGTCTATTTGCCATCGTTCTCACGGTCTTGTTGGGCCCGTTCTTGGTCCCAAAGATCGAACATAACCTGGAAGCGTTCCTTTTTGTCATGGGCGTTTTAGCTGTCACATTATCAAGTTTCGAAAGTCATGAAAACTTGACGATGTTGTACGGAGAGCACATCCCCCACGTAGGCTGGAACATGCCCCTGATCATGGAGGCGATCGAGGAGCCGGTCATAAAGGG
>NZ_JBNGCU010000093.1:0-4416 GCF_049974945.1 Methanocrinis sp.
AGTCCTCGATGGATAGGCCGGATATCTCGATCCGGTCCAGGCGCAAGGAGCCGTTCTTGGCCTCTGCTGCGATTCTGTAGCTCCCCGAAGGAAATCCGGTGGTATCGATGCCGAGGCTGAAGTCCCCCTCTACGACCAGCAGCTTCTCCATGGTCATGGTCAGGTTCACCGCGGCGGCGTCCTCGGCGGCGTCGCCGAAGATCTTGACGTGGTAGCTCCCCGGAGAGATCAGGTCGGTCTCGGCGGCCGCGATCCCCTCCTCGGAGGCCTCGACTTGGGTGGTGACCCAGGTTCTGATCCTCTCCCCCTGGGGCTTTTTGAGGCCGATGTTGAGGTTCTCTGCGCCCTCGGCGGCGACGGTGAAGTTGTTGGGCTTGTTGGGGATGAAGATCCCGGGAAGGCGGTAGGAGTAGCCGGTCTTCGAGCCGGTGACCTCGGGGGGGACGGAGAGGGGAGGGATCTTTATGCCCACCAGGTCGAGGCTGTACCTGCCGGAGAAGACCGGCACCGTCTCCTCTGCGGTGAAGGTCAGAAGAAGCTCTCCGGAGCCGGTCCCCGAGATGGTCTTCTCCGAGCGGAGGGGGTCGGTGAACTCCGAGGAGCCGTAAGGGGAGGTGGTATAGGCCTCGGGAGCGTAGTCGCAGATCTTCTGGCCCGCCTGGGAGGAGCCCGAGGATAGTACCACCTGCCTGAGGCGGTAGGGGCCGTCCGTACCGCTCTTCTGGATCGTCTTTCCGTCGAAGTCCAGGAGCATGGTCTGGTCTCCGACTTCGAGCCTGGCGTGATCTATCGACCAGACCAGCTCTCCGTCCTGGGGGTCGAAGAGGAAGCCCATCAGGCTGTACTCGCCGGGCTCGGAGACGAAGACGCCCGCCTCCACGATCAGAAGGTCGTAGAGGCCGTCCCCGTCGAGGTCTGCGCCCCGGTCGGAGTAGTCGCCGGTGAGGACCGCGGCTGCCCCGGCCTCGTCGCCGAGGGCCGGGGGGGCGAGGAGGACCGAGATCACGATCAGGGCAGAGATCGTGCCGAGAAGCCCTTTTGCAGCTCCAGAGCCCCTCGGGGTCGCCGACCGGGATTTCGCCGGGCCGATCTCCCTCTCGGCGGAGCCTCTACAGTCCATCGAGGTCCCTCCTCAGATCGTCGGAGATCGCGGCACCTTCGAGGTCTGCGCTGGAGAGGCTTCTGAGGGTGCACGTGCTATACTCGACCCCTTCGAGGTTTGCGCCTCTGAGGTCGGCGTCCATGAATATCACCGTGTCGAGCTTGCAGCCGCCCAGGTCCGCGCCTCTGAGGTCGGCTCCGATCAGCATCACCGTGTCGAGGCTTGAGCCCCTCAGGTCCGCGCCGGCGAGGCTCGCGCCTTCGAGGTCGACGTGGTACAGCTCGGCGTTTCTGAGGCTGATCCCGCTCAGGTTCGCCAGAGGGATGGCGGTGCTCTGGAGCCTGCATCGGTCGAGGACGACCCCGGTCAGGTCTGCTCCATTGAAGCAGACGGAGAGGAGGTTTGTGGACGTCAGGTCGACGCCTGCGAGGTTGGCGTTCACCAGGCAGGCGTAGGGCAGCTCTGCCTCTCTCAACTTTGCTCCCGCGAGGTTCGCCTCGGAGAGGTCGGCGTAGGCGAGAGACGATCTCTTCAGATCGGCGCGGGTGAGGTTTGAGCTCATCAGGTAGGATCTCGAGAGGTCCGAGTCGCTGAGGTCGGCGCCGGAGAGGTCGACGTTGTAGAACTCGGCTCGTGAGAGCTGGCCCTTGGAGAGGTAGCCTCCGCTCAGGTCGGCCCAGTTCAGGTGGGACCCCACGAAGTTTGCACCTTCCATGTAGGCGTCTCTCATCTCGGCCCCGGTCAGATCGGCCCTGAAAAGCTTGGCCCCGGTCAGATCGGCGCCGGTCAGGTTCGCGTGGGGCAGGCAGGCCCGGGTGAGGTCGGCTCCGTTGAGATTCGCATCGACCAGGACGGCCCGGGCCAGCTTGGACTTGGAAAGTCGGGCTCCGGAGAGGTCGGAGCCGGTCAGGTCCGCCTCGGAGAGGTCGGCTCCGAAGAGGTCCGCCTCCACCAGCTTCGCAGAGCTCAGGCGGGCGCCGATCATCCAGGCCGACCTGAGATGGGCAAAGCTCAGATCGGCCTCTCTGAGGTCTGCGCCGGAGAGGTCCGACTGGTTGAGGCTCGCCCCCCGGAGGTCTTCTTCCGCGAGGTTCGCCCCGGAGAGGTCCGACCGATCCCTGATCTCGGATCTGATCTCTTCGTCTTCGGCGTAGCCGACCAGGCCGATCAAGAGGGCCGACACCAGAAGGCCCGCTAAAAGTTTAGTCCTCAAAATCATCTCTCCTTCAGTTACATCAGTCTCCATCTTGGATTTATATAATCAAGGTATTTCATATCGTCGAAGCTGTAGGGCGCTGAATAGTAATCGTCGATCCTCATGATCCCGTAGTAGCTGTCGACGGCGATCCAGGCGTCGGGATATTCGGGGGCCTCCACCACCACCCAGAGGTGGCCCTGCCAGTCCCATTCGCTCGGGTCGTACATGTACATCACCCGGTAGCCGTAAGCGGAGTAGGAGTCGTCCAGCTTTCGGGAGCCGTCGTAGCACATCCCCAGGGGCGTCACCGGGAAGAGAAGCCTACTTCTGGTGAACTCGGCGAGCTCGCCGGTCGGAGGGGCCTCATCGTAGCTGGCGTTTCTCTGGATGGCGTCCTCGGCCAGAGTTCTGACCGGGCCGGTGGATTTTGGCGGGCTCTTCCAGAAGTCGGCTAGCCCCGGCGAGGCCCCGTTCGGGGTGAGGTAGGCCTCGATCCCTCCGGGCAGATCGACCAGGACGTGGTCGGGCTTCGGCTCGGAGCGGTAGCTGTGGGTGGCGAGGAAGAAGGCGAGCTCGTCGATGGTCATCCTCGGGTCCTCGTAGCTGGAGATAAGGAGCCACAGGTCGTTAATCTCGCTGCAGAATGAGGTCGGCCCAAATCCGGCGGATAAAAGTATGAGGATGATCAGGGATGATCTCTGAGGGCTCATTTTACCCCGCTTTCTTTGAAATTAGATGAGAAGCCGCCATCGATCTCCAGGATGGGCTCGAGGGGCGACTTTGCCGCTTTGCGCTTATGGCTTTGAGCTCTGGTCGGTTCGGCGGTCGAGGCTCAGAGGTCGATCTCGGACTGGCCCGTATTGGGGCAGGTGTGCTCGTCGGGCGGCCGGGGCAGCCCCGGCTGGGTCTCCACCGTCATCTCGATTATGTCCTGGGGGTCGGTTATATCTCCGCCGGCGGCGACGGTGGTGGTCACCTTGTTATCCTCGGACTCGGTGTAGTCGACTGTGGTGTAGGTCGTGGTGCCGTCGGGGTTGTGGGTGATCTCCGTCGACCTCAGAGGGTTTCCCTCCTCGTCGGTGGTCATCATCGTCTCGGAGATGGGGTTTCCCTCCTGGTCGTAGACGGTGGCCAGGGCGAGGTTCGCCTGGGGGTCGGAGAATTCAGATCGGAAGAGCTTTCCATCGGGGTCGTATACCTTCTTCAGGGTTTTGCCGCTCTCGGGGTCGGTGTAGGTGGCGATGGTGTACTCGATCCCGTCTATCGTCTCGGTCGTCTCCGTCGGCTCGAAGCTCTCCAGGCTCTTGATCTGGTCGGGAAGGGCGGAGAGCATCTCCTCGAATTTGACCGCCTCTTCTACGGCCTCCTCGCCGGTCAGGCCCGCGGCGGTTACAGCACAGGCGATAAGGGCGGCGAGAGAAACGAGCGCCATTTTGGATATGTTCATACTGGTTCTGCCTCCTTGGGACCTATTTACAATCCCAAGGGCTTTTAATCTTTCGAATGAGAATGGGCATGATCCCCGCCGCCCGAAGGTGAAGGATGCGGAGCCGAAGAGAGGCCGAAGGGCGGGCTGAATAAAGGTTGAACGGGGCCAGAAGGGGGGGAAGGGGGAGGAGGCCTTGCGGCCGATCAGAGGTTCTTCGAGGGCCCTCTCTTCGAGAGGCCTCTTCTGATCCTCCTGGCCGCGGCCAGGGTCGCAGGCCAGCTCTGAAGGCCGAAGGCTGCGAGGTAGAGGAGGCCCAGAAGCTCGGGGACGAGTATATCGGGCCTCTCCAGCCCCCGGATCAGCATCTCGAAGTAGCCGAGGACGCTCATATTGGCATTGACGGGAAAGCCGCCCAGGAGGGGCCAGAGGAAGATCTCTGGGGTCCTCCAGATCGAGTCGAGGGCCTGGTGGGCGAGGACGCCGAAGGCGAGGGAGCCGATGGCGCGGCTCTTAAGGATGGCGGCGATGGCGACGAGGAGGAGGAGGAAGAGGAGAGTATGGGCGAAGATCCGGCCCGTGGCCATGCTCCCGTAGATGAGCAAGCCCAGGGGTTTATCGATCAGGTCGGGGAGGATGGACCCGATGGCGACGAAGAGGAGGGCGAAGGAGGTGCCGCCGAGCCTCCCG
>NZ_JBNGCU010000093.1:4516-6055 GCF_049974945.1 Methanocrinis sp.
CCGCCGAGCCTCCCGGCGAGCTTTGCCGCGGCGAGGGTGAGCCCCAGGTGGGCGAAGAGGAGCATCGGTATGAATAAGTCTGGGGGTGTAGTTAACTTTTGCTGTAATATACGGAGTAGGCGGAGAGGGTTGCAGAGAAATACAACCGGTCCCTCGTCACCGACGCGATCAAGAGGGCTTAAGAAGATCTCATGGTAGGAAGGAGCGTGCGGCTTTGTGCTAGGCTGTGTCCGACTGCTGCATCAGCTTGAAATAATAGCATCTATCTTAATATCTGTCGCCAAGACAACTGAAACTGACAGCAAAAGGAGATTCGGATGAGGACTGAAGCCGAGACCTGCCAGCATGCTGCCCGTCGGGGCGAGGCAGATTTGAAGAGGCTCCTCGAGGAGGCTGCAGAGGACCCTGAGGTTCTGGCGGTCGTCCAGTTCGGAAGCACCGTCCTTGGAGAGGCGACGGCCAGCTCAGATATCGACGTCTCCCTGGTCCTCCATCTCGAAGAGGCCGACCGGCTGGCCCTATCCAGGAAGCTGCTCGACTACGCCGGCCTGAACCTCGATCTCCACATCTTCGGCCTCCTACCCCTCTACATCAGGAGAAGGGCGCTGAAGGAGGGGCGGGTTCTCTTCTGCAGGGATGAGGACCAGCTCTACGAGCTCGCCTTCCGGACGGCCCAGGCCTTCGAGGACCACAGGCACATCTACCGAGAATACTGCTGGACCGTGAACGGATCTTGGCCAAGGTCGACGAGCTTGAAGGCTACCAGAGGGAGCTTCTGCAGATCGCGCCTGCCAGCTTTGACGAGTACCAGAAGATAGAGAAGAAGCGGGCCTGTGAGCGGCTGCTCCAGATCTCCATTGAGACGTTTATCGACATCTGCCACCTGCTGGTCAAAGGGCTGAGGCTGGGGCTTCCGGCCGAAGAGGACGACCTCTTCGAGAAGCTGGCCGGGGCGGGAATCATCGGCCAGAGCACGAAGGATGAGACGAAGAGAATGAAAGGATCTCGCAATATCCTGGTGCAAAGGTATGGGGATATAGACGACAGAATCGTCTACGAGATGGCAACCGAGCGGCTCGGAGACTTTGAGGCCTTCAAAAAGGAGGTTCTGGAGGCGCTTTCAGAGGGAGATGCCCAGATAGGGGGCGGCGAATCGGAGAAGAGGTAGCAGGCAGCGGTACAACCGGCGATCCTCATTAATATAAGTGCCTTTTGGAAGGGGGGAGAGGCGGCCTTTCGAGCCGATAGCGTGCTGGCGGGGCCGGGGGTCGTTGCCTCTTAGCGCCGCCCTCCCTCCGGTCGGGCGGTTCTGCGGGGATCGTGGCTTGGCCAGACAGGATGTATAGCGCAAAACGACTGCACCGCAGAGGTGGGGGGCGCGCCCGCCTTCAGCTGAGATCCCGGTTCCCGTTCTTTGCCGCCATATCCCGGGCCGCCCGGCCCGCCACCTCGTACGCCCCGGGAAGACAGGATGCGAGGTTGGAGCCGTCGATGGCGAAGGGTGCGTCGCCGAGCCGCTTGAGGACGGCTCCCGCGACC
>NZ_JBNGCU010000094.1:0-6050 GCF_049974945.1 Methanocrinis sp.
CTTCGGCTGGTTCTACTACGACCTGGACGCTGGGGTCGGCGGAGAGGAGCTCACCGTCGAGGTCGAAGGAAGGGAGGTGAAAGAGGGGCACCTCGTCTATTCGAGTGAGGTCTGGACCGAGGAGTTCGACTTCGACGAGTGGGGCCGCTACCAGGCGGTGGCCTTCCTGGGGAAGCGATACCTGGCAGGCTATCCCGAGAGCAACTTCACCGAGCCCGTCTCCGCCCTGGAGGACGGCGATCTCTGGGAGGTTCTCATCGACTTCGACGGCGTCCAGACTGCGACCTCCGAGGAGCCCCTATTCCTCGACGGCGGGTACTGGATCGAGGTGGCAGGGGCCTCCTCCGACGGAGGAGAGGTCTACCTGGTTTTGAAGAAGAACGGGATCGCGGTGGACAGGGCCGTGGTCGAGGTCGGGGACACCTACGTCTGCGAGGTCGGCGACGACGACCTTCCAGTCATCCTGGCCCACGTCAGCGCGGCGATGCAAGGTGCGGAGAAGGCGATCGTCGACTTCGATGGCATCTTCCAGGTTCGAGATTCGCCCACCATCAAGCTGGAGACCGGCGACCTCGTCGGTCTGATGGAGGTGGCGACCTTGTCCGAGGAGAGGATCGAGCTTGAGAACGCCGACGATCTGGCCCTCCGCAGGGACAACACCACCGTTCTGGTCGGAGATCTTATGCTGAAGGTGAGGGACGCCCCCGACTTGATCTACTATCCTCTGGGAGCCATCACCGAGTACGGCGTCCACGAGATAAGGGGGCCGGTATACAGCGAAGAGTCCCAGGTGCCGATCAGCACAGCGATTGGAGAATTTGCAGGATACGCCCAAGCTCGATGGAACGACGAGAACTTTTCGGGATTTTATTTTGATGATGACAAAAAAATAGGTTCTGAGACCTTAATAATTCACAGGACCTATGGCAGGAATATAAGGGCGATGGCCGTCAGCGGCGATCGGACGAGGGTGATAGACGGCGTAGAGTACACATGCTTCGTCCATGACGTAGACTTCGAGTTCGATCCTTGGGGCAGCTATCAGGTGCTATGTTTTCTGGGAGAGGCCTGGTTTGTTGGCTACGGTCCCGAAGCCAACCTGGATCTCGACGATATGAGCATGATGGAGCAAGAGCAGATCGGCCGAGTTCTCATAGATACCGACCGGAAGGACACTGCTGTGGCGGGAGATTTCTACTTCCTGGGGGAGGGATACTCCCTCTACATCCGTGACGTCGCGAAAGACGACGTCAAAAAAGACGAGATATTTATCGAGTTGAGAAAAAACGATAAATTGGTGGACTCGGCCGTGATCAAACCGAACTCCACATACGTCTACGAGAGGGACGTAGGCGATGTCGAAGACCTGCCCATAATCGCCCTGCATGTGGAGAGCATCTTCAGCGACGGAGATTATCAGTTCGCGATAATAGACGGGCTATTCCAGGTATCAGACAGCCAGTATCTATCCGTCGAGCCAGGGGACGAGCTCGCCGAGATGGTCGTCCTGGTGATGAATCCGAACCTGGGCATATATATGGTCAATACGGAAAGTATAGAACTGAAGCGCGATTCCAATGTCGGCATTCTCCCGGGTATGACTATAGCCGTAGCCGACAACAAGACCCTGAGATACTATCTATACAAGAACGAGTACGTCTTACCCCCCCCAGAGTTGGCAGACGTATACCTCCCAGAAGATCCGGTTCCTTCGGGGGGGGTCGCGAACTTCTCCATCTTCGTCCGCGCAGCCGAGATCAAGAGCCTCACCGCCGAGACCGTCGACTCCCAGGGCAGACGGATGATTATGGGCGATCTTACAGGTTCGGGGGTCGGGGCCAGAGATCAGTGGCTCTACTCCTGGCAGTGGAACACAACAGTTCCCACTCTCAGCGATGACGGAAGCATCCTCCACGAGTCGGATCTGCAGGGGGGAGTTCTGCAAATCAACAACACCACAGACCCGGTCTCGGTGCTGGTCAGCTTTGAACAGTCTGGATGGATCAGCCTGATCAAGGACTCGGCAGGCGAGATATACTACATATCCCCCACCGAGTACGAGAGGCTTGGGGCGGCCACGAGCTACGCCGAGATGGCCTCCAACGATACGCTGAGGAAGAGGTACGTCAAGATCGAGCCCGGGGTAAGCGAGATCAGATTCATCCAGATCTTCAATGGCACCGCCGTCCTCAGCGAGACGAGTCACAGGCTGTGGCACTCTCCCCAGGGGCTTGAGCCCCACCTGGTAAGGGTCGGAGCGCCTCCCGGCCGTTACGAGGTGAGGCTGAGGGTGGAGAACGCCATGGGGGCCCTTCCCGTGGAAGGCCTCTACTTCGAGGTCGTGGGGACCGAGATCGGCGAGCCGGGCGACGAAACCAAAAACAAAACCTCCCGCCTCACATCCCAAGCGCGGCAGGATGAGACTGAGGAGAGGGGCGGATCGATCCCCGGCCCAGGAGCGGTCGCTGCCCTCGCCGCGGCGGGCATCGCCGCTGGCCTCGCCTGGCGGCGGAGGCGCTAGCCTCCACCACCTTCTTCGCCCACGTCCCCGATTTTTCTGTATCGACCGCCAGCCGACAGGGTCCGGATCAATCTCATTTTTCAGCCACTTTTGATGGAATAAATGGATGTCTTAGGATAAATTTATTTACATAGATTGCCTTTAAAGGTTCATGAGAACCATCACCACCCTTTTGGCGGCGCTGATCCTGCTCTGCCTTGGAGCCAGCCCCTCCCTGGCCCAGTATGATGACGGATACGGCGAAGAATACTACGATGGGCATGAGGAAAGCTATACCTGTTGGGCTTGTCCCAACTGCGGCTTCGTCGTCCCCCTCGACGTAGAGGTGGACGAGAGCGCCGTAGAATACCAGACGACCCTGGGCCAGGTCATGTACCTCAACCCCTACGATCCGGAAGATTATTGCCCTTACTGCAGCACCTACGGCGCGTACTTCGTCCTGGTCCCCTGCTCTGAGTATTACGAGGACGAAGAAGAGTATGAGGACTATGAGTTGTACGAAGACGGGGGATATTACGAAGATTATGAGAACGGCGAGGAATATTCAGAGATCCAAGAAGAATACGAAGAGACTGAGCATGTAGAGACAGGTGAAGTGTGTGAGGATGGCGATGAGATCGATGACAATACCGAAGAGATCACCACTCCAGAGTCTACTGAAACTCCTGCTGAAGAGGCCGGCAAGATCCTGATCGTCATCCCATCAAAGGACTTCAACGACGTCGAATTCAGCGCCTCAAAGGCCCGCTTCACCGACGAAGGCTTCGATGTCGTTGTAGCCTCCAAGGGGACTGAAGTGGCCCTGGGCATTGACGGAACCTCGGTCGCCGTCGACCTCGCCGTCGCGGATGCTGAGGTCTCCGACTACGAGGCCGTCGTCTTCATCGGTGGACCCGGCATCGACGACCTCGAGCTCTACGAAGATCCCGACTACCTCAGCCTTGCAAGCTCCGCCCACGATCAGGGCCTGGTCGTCGGCGCCATCTGCGTCGCCCCGAAGATCCTGGCGAACGCCGAAATCCTCGAAGGCAAGAACGCGACGATCTTCCCCGACTCCGAATCGATCGCCTACCTGGAGTCGAAGGGCGCGACCTACACTGAGGAAGAGGTGGCGAGAGACGGAAAGATCATCACCGCCAGCGGTCCGGAGGCATCAGAGGAATTCGCAGAGGCCGTGGCGGCCGCGGTGAAGGAGGGGCAGGCCTGATCTCCCGGGTCCCGATTGAGGTCAAGCGGCAGGGGATGGGGCTTCTGCCTCCACCCGTTCATTTTCGAATCCGAATACTGGGATTCAGCATCCTTTTCGTGGTTGCCACACAGTCGCTTATGATGCCGCTGCCCTTTTCCTGGCCAGATCCATTGCGTCCTTGAGGCAGATCGGCGTATGAAGGCCGGATGGCAGTCGGCAACGAAAAGGCCCGACGAAAAACCTGATGGTGCCCTGACCAAGAGAGGACCTCCTGTCAGTGGACCGGCTCTCCATGGGCCGACCATCGAAGCCCTTATGACCGATGACCAGAGGATAATTCCGGGTCAGAGGTGAAGATGCGGCAGATGAACTTGCAGAGAGGCGACCTCTTGCGGGTGGTGGTGGTGGGCGGCGGGATAGGCGGAGCGGAGCTGGTGAGGAACGCCGCCACCAAGGAGGGGCTGGAGCTGGTCCTGGTCGAGCCGAAGGAGAGGATCGAGTGTCAGGCCCTCTACCCCGACTATCTCGGCGGGAAGGTGGAGATCGAGGACATGACCGCCCCCCTGGACCCTTTCTGCAGGAAGATGAACGTTGCTCACGCGAAGGACCGGGCCACCAGGATCGACCTCGACGACAAAAGGATAACTTGCGAGAAGAACGACCTCGACTACGACCTCCTGGTCCTGGCCCCCGGCGCGGTCCAGAACTACTTCGGGGTCGAGGGCGCGGAGAGGGCCTTCTCCATCAACACCCTGGAGGATACGGTCAAAGCAAGGCGGTTCGTCGAGAAGAGCCGACCAAAGAGGATCGCCATAATCGGGTCGGGGCCCACCGGCATAGAGACTGCCTGCTTTCTCGCGGAGAATACGAGCTCCGCCATATTCGTAGTCGAGATGATGGATCGGCTCCTGCCCACCCTCTCGCGGAACGCCTCCATCCTGATGGAGAAGGTCCTGGGAGGAAAGGGCGTCGAGGTGCTGACCAATAAACAGGTCAGATCGATCCGAGAGGGAGGGGTGACTTTCGTCGACGGCGAAAGCCTGGACTGCGAGATGACCATCTGGACCGCGGGGATCAGACCCGCGCCTCTGATCGAGAGCCTGGACCTGCCCAAAAGGAGCGGCTGGCTGCTATGTGATCAGTACCTCAGGGTCCAGGGCCGCGAGGACGTCTTCGCCATCGGAGACTGCGCCTGGATCGAGATCGGCGGGAAGCTCGCCACCAAGACCGGGATGGAGGCGGAGATCCAGGCGAAGCACACCGCGAGAAACCTGGCGAGGGTTGCGAAGGGAACCGATCTGAAGCCCTACTCGATCAGGGCGAGCACCGAGAGCCCCGTGGCCCTGATCACCACGGGATGTGGCTGTGCCGTCGGGATCTACGGTGACCTCTGCGTCCCCATCCCCAAGAGGATCATCTACACCTTCAAGAGCTGGATCGACAAGTCCTTCGTAAGACGATTCAAATAAAACGAGAAATATGATTTTTGGAGAAAATAAACGTTTGGGGATTTGAGAGGGCTCGCCCGCAAAAGGGCGAGATAGACTCATCCCCGGTTTATCGTGCCGCCTTGGCGACCCTCTCTACGCTGTCTCTCCTGTTGATGGCGAAGCTTCGAACGTCCCCCTTCGAGGCCGCGATGATCTCGTCGGCGAGGCTGCTCGCTGCCGAGCGCTTGCTCTTGAAGGCCGACCTCCTGGCGCCGTTGGCGATGAACATCAACGCCACGTCCACCCTCCTCTGGGGGGCGGTGTCGACGGCCTTGGGGACGGTGATGCCGCCGTACTTCAGACGGACGACCTCTTCCCGGGGACCGGACTTGGATATCGCTCTCGCCAGGACCGTCAGCGGGTTCTCCTTCGTCCTCTGGTGGACGATGTCGAAGGCCTCTTCTACGATCTTGTAGGTCGTAATCTTTTTGCCGGTGTTCTCCTCGCCCCGCATCATCTTGTTGACGAGCCGCTCGACTATATGCTGCTCTGACTTCTTGAACTGCTGTCTTGCGTGCCTGCCACCCGAGTGCATAACGACCGTCGGACGGAGGTTAAAATAGCGTTTTATGCTGAGATCTTCTATCTCGATCTCCTCAGGGTCCCACTTGTTGAAGATCTTCACGTTCACAATATCACCTTATGGGCTTCTCCTTCCGTCCGGAGACCATCTCTTTTAAGGCCACGTTATTTACGGCGATCACCTGGAACCGCACTCCAGGTATATCGCCCTTGGCTCCGCCCATCCTGCCGCCGATCCTCTCCACCACGACCTCGTCGTGCTCGTCTATGAAGCCGATGGCGCCGTCCCCCGGACAGAAGGCGGTAACCTGTCTTCCGTTCTTGATCA
>NZ_JBNGCU010000095.1:0-5947 GCF_049974945.1 Methanocrinis sp.
CGGCCCACGTCCTCACCTGCCTCATACCGGCCTTCTTCATCGCCGGAGCCATAGCAGCGCTTCTGCAGAGGGAGGCGGTCCTGAAGTACTTCGGAAAAGACGCCCCCAAGTGGCTCTGCTACTCCGTCGCCTCCACCTCCGGCACCATCCTCGCGGTCTGCAGCTGCACCATCCTTCCCATGTTTGCGGGAATCCACCGGCGGGGGGCGGGGATCGGTCCCGCCACTGCGTTCTTATTCGCAGGCCCGGCCATCAACCTTCTGGCCGTGGTCCTGACCGCTCGGGTCCTGGGGCTGGACCTCGGCGCCGCGAGGGTCGTCGCAGCCGTATCCATGGCCGTCATCATCGGCCTGGTCATGGCCGCCATCTTCGAGCGAGGACAAAAAGAGGTGGAAGAGACGAAGGCCTGCGAGATCCCTCCCTCGCAAGCTGGAGGCGGGGATGAGAGGCCCGGCTACATCCCGCCCCTCTTCGTGGGAGTTCTGGTGGCCGTCCTTCTCGTCGCCACCTCGGGGCTCGCCCTCCTGCCCAAGGCCGCCCTCGTCTCGATCCTGGTCCTGGCCTCGGCGTGGCTCTTGAACGCCCACTTCTCCGATATGGAGAAGGCCTCCTTCTTCGGGGAGACCTGGTGGCTCGCCAAGAGGATCTTTCCTCTGCTGCTGGTCGGGACCCTCATAACGGGGATCATCGGCTACTATCTCCCCGTGGACCTGATACGGATGGTCTTCGGAGAGAGCGACTTTTTCGCCTGTCTCGTCGCCTCGGTGATAGGAGCCCTCCTGTACATGCCGACCCTCCTGGAGGTTCCCATCGTCGGAACCATGTTCGGCTACTCCACCGGGGCTATGGCTTCGGGCCCCGCTCTGGCCCTCCTCCTGGCCGGCCCCTCCATGAGCCTGCCGAACATGATCGTCATCTGGCGGATAATCGGATCGAAGAGGGCGAGCGTCTACACCACCCTGGTAGTCCTCCTGTCGACGGCGATGGGGATGATCTACGGGGCTTTAGCATTCTGATTTAATGGATTTGGAGTGGATATAGATGAAATCTAAAGGCACTGGATTTGTGGGACTTCTGTCAGCGGCCCTCATCTTTCTGCTGGCAGGGATGGCGGCGGCGGGGACCATCTCCCCGGAGCTTGTGGTGGACACCTACATGGACGCAGAAGAGGAGGACGAGACCTTCTCCGACGAAGAGATCCTCTGGGCCACCTCTGAAGACTGCGATCCGGTGAGGATAACCTTCCTCACCTTCCGAGAGATGGTGATGCTGGCAGACCAGATCGAGTCAGGGGAGCTTCGGATGTACGTCGCAGAGGTCGACTCTCCCGGTGAGGTGACCCTTTACTTCTACGATATGGCGGTCCTGGAGACCGAGACCTGGGCCGACCTCCCCTCATACGACGAGGAGTCCTTCGCCACCATCGAGATCGAAGAGGAGGAGGGGTGGGCCGCATGGGACGCCACATCTCTCGTAAAGAAAGCAGCGACAGAGTGCAGCGAGGGCTGCCCCTTCACCGCGGTGCTGGTGGCCGAAGGCGACGCATCCATCGGCTTTAGATCGATGGAAGGGTCCGACGACGAGATGGCGGTTCTGGAGTACACCGCCTGAAGTCGATTGGTGGAAGTTCGGGATGGTCAAGATGAGCAAGCAAGATGGCAGGACCTTCACCCTCCCTCCTGCCATCATCCATTTATCCTCGATCGCGGATTCCGATGAATAAAACTGACTTTGCAAGCCGAAAAAGCCTCTTTATAGCCCTGACCTTATCCCTCCTCTTCATCCTGGGGACCGTGGCCGTGGCGGGCCAAGAGGTCATCCTGATAACCTCGCCGGGCTGCACCAAGTGCGCCGCTGCGGGCAGGATCCTCGACGACGTCATCGAAGACTACCCAGGATACTCGGTCAGGGAGGAGATCTTTTACAGCGACGAAGGTCGGCGGATCATAAAAGAGCATAACGCCAAAGATATGCCCTCGGTCGTCATCGGCGGCTCGGTCATCGGCTACCGGGACTACGACGGGGACGAGAAGAAGCTGGAGGAGATGATCAGGGCTGCTTTGGAGGGGGAGGTGGCCCCACCCTCCGTCAGCGAGGAGGATGGCGATATCGTCTCCCTCGACGGCGTCTCGATATCGTCGGCGCTGGCGATACTGGCGGCGGGGCTCATCGCAGGGTTCAACCCCTGTCTCCTGGCGGTTCTGGTATTCCTCGCCAGCATGACCCTCTCGCGATCCGGACGGAAGCGGGACCTGGCGGCGATGGTCGGGTTCTTCTGTCTGGGGATCTTCGCAATGTACTACCTCTTCGGCCTGGGGCTCTTCCGGCTCTTCTCGATCCCGTCCTTCGAATCGAGCTTTCGGCTGGTTCTGACTCTGCTCCTCCTCGTCCTGGGAGCCACCCAGATCGAGGACGCGAGGAGGCTTCACCGGAGCGGCATCTCCCTCTTCAAGGTCGATTGGGCCCTGGGTTACTTCAAAAAGTCCCTGGAGAGCTACAGCATCTTCTCCTACTTCCTCATAGGTGCCCTATTCTCCCTCGTCAAGGCTCCTTGCGTCGGGGCGGTCTACATCGCCATCATCGGGATCATCCAGTCCCAGGGTTACGCCTCCAGCGGGGCGGTGTACCTCCTCCTGTACAACCTGGGAGTAGTCCTCCCGGTCCTGTTGCTCGGGATGATAATCGCCCTCGGGATGTCTCCGGATCAGGTAGATAAATTCAGGCACGACCACAGGGTGGCGATCCGGCTCGTTACGGGCATCACCCTGGCGGGGCTTGCGCCCTTGATATGGTGGCAGATATTATGACGATCAGTTGTAATCGGGTATTCAAACGCGAGGTGTTGTCTTTTGAGCAGATGGTGTTATAACATGAAGGAAGGTGGCAGAGCGATCAAGAGAGAGGCTTTCCCGTCAGATCCGGTTATGGGGGGGCCGTTTATTGGAGGGCCCGCTCGAAGGAAGGGGCAGATGGAGACGGCCCCGGGCCATAAGGAGGAGAGATTCCGTTTCAAGGGTTTTTCGACCCTCATCATCGTTCTTCTGGCCCTGGGCGGCCTCTTTCCCCCGGTCGCCATCGCAAACGCCGCGGATTGTGACTTCTGTATCGACTACTCCAAGGACTACGACTCTCAGGTGGCGTCCCTGAGGGCTTCGTCGGGGCACGTCGGCGCAGCTCAGCCCACCGGCTCGAAGAACCCCGTATCGATAAACCCGGCATCAAACAGCCTGATAAATAACCCCGCCGACGAGATGGTCCCCGGCGCGGAGAAAAATGGCACCAGCGGCTATCTGATCCCCATATCCGGGGTCTCGACGGAGGACCTGATCCTGGACATCAGCCCCGAGGCGGACGAGTACATCGAGGGGGCGATCAACGTAAACTACGAGGATTTCATCACCACAGATGCCCGGATCAAGTCCGCGTCGGAGATAGCCGAGATTCTGGGGGACGCCGGGATATCGAGGGACGACTCGGTGGTCATATACGGCGAATGTCTCCCCTGCGGCGGAGGACCGGTCCCGGCCACCTTCACCTACTGGCTCCTCAAGTATCTCGGCCATGACCAGGTGAGGATCCTGGACGGCGACGTCGAGGACTGGAAAGCGGCGGGCCGATCCGCCAGCGAGGCTCCTGCGACGAGGCCTGCGAGAGATTACATCCCCAAGATAAACTCCGACATCCTCGCCACATACGATTATGTAAAGAGCGGCGAGGCCCAGATAGTGGACGCGAGGGTCGCCGAGGCGGCGGGGATGGCCTCGATATCTGGCTCCATCAACCTTCCCGCTGAGACGATCCTCGAGGGCGATCAGATCAAAGACGTGACGGATCTGGAGAGAGTATTCAAAGATCTGAGCAGGGATCAGCCAGTTGTTGTATACACCAACACCGGGGTCAACGCGGCCGTATCCTGGTTCGCCCTGGAGATGACCGGCCACGACGCCATGCTCTACTCCTGGAGAGACTGGCTTGAGAACCAGCCCACACTCGACCTGGAGCTCGTGGAGGCGACGGCAGATCCCAACCCGGTGAACTCTGGCAGATCGGTCAGGATAACTGCGACCTTTGAGAACCCCATCTTCCAGTCCCTCGAAGATGCGCCAGAAGTCGCCGAGCCGAAGCTCACCATTCTTGGATGTGTCACCTGCGGCTTCGGGTCGCCTCAGAACTTCGCCAAACTGGACTCCAACTCAGGGACGATCCAGATAGGATCGTCGGCATCCAGGCCCTCCGAAACCGTCCAGAACCTCATGAAGTGCACCGCCATCATCAGCGGTCGCGACGGGATGGAGGCGGGAAGAGCGAGCCTCCTCCAGACGACGGAGGGGAGGTACGCAGGTGTATGGAGCGCTGATGTGGACCCAGGCTTATACAGCCTGAGCATCCTCGCATCGCGGTCCGGCTCCACAAGGTACTTCCAGGACGTCCTGGATATTGAGGTGGCAGATGGATAAATACGATCAAGGACGAGGTTTTCTGTGAAGTTCCGAGCAGGGTTGAGGATGTGAAAAAATATGGTGAAGATAGAGGTTCTGGGAACGGGATGTGCCAAGTGCAAGTCTCTTGCAAAGAACGTTGAGAAGGCGGTGGCAGAGGCCGGGGTTGAGGCGGAGGTCGTGAAGGTGGAGAGCCTCCAGGAGATCATGAACCGCGGAGTGATGATGACCCCTGCCCTCTTCATCGACGGCGAGGCGGTGGCCGTAGGAAGGGCCCCCTCTGTGGCTGAGATAAAAGGTATGCTCAAGAGGTGACAAATCATGCTCGAAGAAGAGAATGAGCGGAAGGAAGAGGGGTGCCTCTGCGCCTCCGGTGACATCCTCTTTTTGGCGTGTGCAGGAGGCTCGAACGTCGGCCAGATATCAAACCAGGCCGCCGTGGAGCTGGCCAAAGAGGGGAAAGGCAGGCTTTTTTGCTTGGCGGGGATCGGCGCCCACATCGACGCCATGATCCTGCCGGCCAAGGAGAGAAAGCTGGTGGCGATAGACGGGTGTCCCGTCCCGTGCGCGAAGAAGATCCTGGATCATGCAGGGCTTCCGGTCGCCCTATCGGTGGTGATCACCGACCTCGATATAGAGAAGACTCCAATGCTCGAGGTCGATGCCGCCGACTGCAAGAGGGTGGTGGAGAAGACCAAAGAAGGTCTGAGGGCTTAGCTCTTCTACAAAATGGGGTTTTATAAATGGCCTGGTTGGTAGGATACCCGAGAGAGAAGATAAACTGGCACCCCACCATCGACCCGGAGAAGTGCGTCAAGTGTGGGATGTGCATGAACTGCGGAAGGAACGTATATGACTGGACCGAGGACGGCCCTGTGGTGGCCCGGCCCAAGCAGTGTGTTGTCGGCTGTAGCACCTGCGCCAACCTCTGTATGGGTGAAGCCATAAGCTTCCCTGATATCCAGAAGGTACGGGATATCTACAAGCGAGAGAAGATCTGGGCCAAGGTTAAGAGGCAGCTGGAGGAGGTGGGAAGGCTGAGGTCGAAGGCAAAGCCTCGGGAGGAAGGCGGTTGCGGCTGCCAGTCCGAGGGTTGAAATGGGTACGACTTTTTCGATCAAGCGAGGGGTAAGATCTCGAGTCAGACGGTGGCCAACGTCTGCACCGAGACGTTATCCCTCCCGCGAATTCGTGGATTTGTTGACCTTGGCCGCCTTCGGTCTTCATAAAAGGAGGTCCGGATCCGTAGCACTATCACCATCGTCTTCGACCTTCTATCTCTTTTTCCCTCGTGGTGGCGTTAACATTCGGACAGTGGCGCAACCGGTGGAGGGGTCTTCATTTGTCGAATTTGAATTCTATACAGCTTGTTAACTTTGGTTGCTTTCGTAATTTGTTTTAATTCTATCATGGCCCTATTTATGTATATTATATCAATATAGATTAATGTTTGCATCTTTGAGATCAAGTGAATTGGTGGATTTATTTATGTATTTTGTCTAAATATG
>NZ_JBNGCU010000096.1:0-5918 GCF_049974945.1 Methanocrinis sp.
GGGTAAGGCGGGAGGCTGTAGTAGAGAGGATCATTGCCGGGTATGATTACACTGGATAGCATATCGTACCGTTCGCTCCGGCAACTCCGATTCATTCAGTTTTCTGCTAAAAGGTAAAGGAGGAAAAAGAACGTGTCTGACAAAATAGACCTCTATAGTGACCGTGGCGTTCTTTTAAAGAGTGACGTTGACCTGAGCGCCGTCAGCCCACTCAAGAACGCTGCGATGAAGAAGCTGATCAACCTGACCAAGCGGACCGTAGCGGTCAACCTGGCGGGAGTCGAGAACGCTCTTAAGACCGGAAAGGTCGGCGGGCAGGGCAGGCAGATCAAGGGACGTGAGCTGAATTATGATGTCGTCGCCAACGCCGACGCCCTCGCCGCCAGCATAAAGGATCTGCTCCAGGTCGAAGAGGGAGACGACACCAACGTCCAGGTCCTGGGAGGAGGAAAGCAGCTCCTGGTTCAGGTTCCCACCGCCAGGGTTGACGTCGCATCAGAGTTCGTCGTCGGAATGACCGCAGCAGCAGCAGCAGCCACCGAGGCGCTCGTCGGTCAGTTCAATACCAACATGTACGACGCGCCGATGGTCCACGCCGCAGTCTGGGGCCAGTACCCGCAGACCGTCCCCATGTCCGGCGGAAACATCGCCTCTGTCCTCAACATCCCCCAGAACGATGAAGGTCTCGGCTTCGCCCTTCGAAACATCATGGCAAACCACATCGCAGCCATCACCAAGAGGAACGCCATGAACGCCGCTGCCCTCTCTTCCATCTACGAGCAGATCGGAAACTTCGAGATGGGCAACGCCATAGGAATCTTCGAGAGGCACCAGCTCCTCGGCCTCGCCTACCAGGGCCTCAACGCCAACAACATGGTCTACGACTGTGTCAAGGCCAACGGCAAGACTGGAACCATCGGAACCGTGGTTCAGTCCACCGTCGAGAGGGCCATCGAGGACGGGGTCATCAAGGCCGGCGAGAAGTTCCCCTCCGGATTCACCATGTACGAGGCAGTGGACGTCTCCAAGTGGAACGCCTACTGTGCGGCAGGCACTCTCGCAGCCACCATGGTCAACTGCGGTGCTCTTCGAGGTGCTCAGGCAGTCTCCTCAACGCTGCTCTACTTCAACGACTTAATTGAGAAAGAGACCGCTCTGCCCGGCTGTGACTGGGGCAAGGTCATGGGAACCGCTGTTGGTTTCTCCTTCTTCAGCCACTCCATCTACGGCGGCGGCGGACCCGGCGTCTTCAACGGCAACCACGTCGTGACCAGGCACTCCCGAGGATTCGCCATCCCCTGCGTATCCGCGGCGGTTGCTCTTGACGCGGGCACCCAGATGTTCACTCCGGAGATGACCTCTGGACTGGTCGGGGCCGTTTACGGAGAGATCAAGGAATTCCGCGAGCCTATCGTCTCAGTTGCGGAGGCTGTATAGATAGGTTGAGTATGCATGGTCACTAAATCAGACACGGAACCAGTCCAGATTGAGATATTCCCCCGGAAGTTTCTCAAACCGGAGACGGCAGAGTGCCTTCTCGGCGAGATTTACCGAGAGGGCGGACTCGTCCGGATAATGATCCAGGGGCCGAACCTTCCAAAGGCGGTGCCTTACGGTCCTGGCAAGGGATTACCGGTTGATGAGAACCGGGATCTTCTCTTGAAGCTCGGAGATCAGGCCCTTGAGCTGAGGGTTAAAGTGGGAAGGATCTGGCTTGAGCTGGAGGGCGAGGAGTATCTAGAAGGCGTCAAGGCGGCGTGTGAGCGAACGCTGCCCTTCCCCTTCGAAATAAAAAGAAAGCGGCTGTTTCACACCAAGCCGACCGTCTCCGACTACGCGAAATACGGAAGCGAGATTGAAGACGAACGGGTACTTGGGCTGGTCGATCCGAAGGGCAAGAGGGAACGAGATCTTGCCGTGCTGTCTGATTCGAGAGGTGACTGATGTTTTCATAAGGAGGTTTAGGATATGGCATACAAACCCCAATATTATCCAGGCAACACGTCTGTTGGTGAGAACAGGCGTAAGCACATGTCTGGCGATCTGGAGAAGCTGAGAGACATCTCCGATGCCGACATCGTATCCATAATGGGCCACAGGGCTCCCGGCGCAGACTACCCCAGCACCCACCCGCCCCTGGCCGAGATGGGAGAGCCCGACTGTCCCATAAGGCAGCTCGTAGAGCCGACCCCCGGCGCGGCCGCTGGTGACAGAATAAGGTACTCCCAGTTTACCGACTCCATGTACAACGCCCCCGCCATCCCCTACTGGAGAAGCTACTGGGGAGCGATCAACTGCAGAGGCTGTGACCCGGGAACCCTCTCCGGCCGACAGATCATCGAGGCCAGAGAGAGAGACATTGAGGAGTACACCAAGGTCCAGATGGACTCCGAGATGACCGACCCAGCCCTCGCCACCATGAGGGGCTGCACCGTCCACGGCCACTCCCTGAGGCTCGACGAAGACGGCATGATGTTCGATATGCTGGCGAGGACCGAGCTCGGATCCGACGGCAACGTCTACTACGACAAGGACCAGGTCGGCATCCCCCTGGACAAGAAGATCAACTCCGGAAAGCCGATGAGCGAGGCCGAGACGGCAAAGAGAACCACCATCTTCAGGTGCGACAACATCTCCTTCGGTGGACCCTGCACCGCAGAATCAAGAGAATTCGACGAGGGCCTGGTCGCCCTGCACCACATGTGGGAGCGCAGAAGCAAGTGGGGATTCAGGCCAGAGTAAATGGTGGTGAGATAAGATGGGAAAGATTCACACTAAAAAGCTGTTCGTAAAGGCTCTGAACAAGAAGTTCGGCAAGGACTTCGACCTTTCAGGCACAACGACCACTTACGAGAGGCTCGGCGTCGAGCAGAATCCTCGTAAGAGAGAGTTCATAGAGGCCGCCAAGAAGCTGGAGGGCAAGAGAGGAATATCCTTCTACAACCCCATGCTTCACGCCGGCGGCATCCCCATGGGGCAGAGGCAGCTCGTCCCCTACAAGCTCTCCACCACCGAGTACATCGTAGAGGGCGACGACCTCCACTTCGTCAACAACCCCGCCATGCAGCAGATGTGGGACGACATCCGGAGGACCATCGTGGTCGGTCTGGACATGGCCCACGAGGTGCTGGAGAAGAGGCTGGGCAAAGAGGTCACTCCTGAGACGATCAACAACTATCTCGAGATCCTGAACCACGCCATGCCCGGCGCAGCCGTGGTCCAGGAGCACATGGTTGAGACCCACCCCGGCCTCGTCGACGACTGTAACGTCAGGATGTTCACCGGCGACGACGACCTCGCGGACGAGATCGACGATCAGTATCTGATCGACATCAACAAGCTCTTCCCCGCCGAGCAGGCCGAGGAGCTTAAGGCGGCCATGGGCAAGACCTCCTGGCAGGCCATCCACATCCCGACCATCGTATCGAGGACCTGTGATGGCGGCACCACCTCCAGGTGGAGCGCCATGCAGCTGTCCATGACCTTCATCGACGCCTACAACATGTGCGCCGGTGAGGCCGCTGTGGCCGACCTCGCCTTCGCCGCCAAGCACGCGGCTGTCATCCAGATGGGCGAGATGCTCCCCGCGAGGAGAGCTCGAGGCCCCAACGAGCCCGGTGGAATCAGCTTCGGATTCATGGCTGACATGGTTCAGACCTCCAGGACCAAGCCCTGGGATCCGCCACAGGTCTCCCTGAACGTCGTCGCTGCTGGAACGATGCTCTACGACCAGATCTGGCTGGGCAGCTACATGTCCGGCGGCGTCGGGTTCACCCAGTACGCCACGGCCGCCTACACCAACGACGTCCTGGACGACTTCTCCTACTACGGCTGCGACTACGCAGTCGACAAGTATGGAGGATGGGGTGAGGCTCCGATCGATATCGAGACCGCCAAGGACTGCGCCACCGAGACGACCCTGTACGCCATGGAGCAGTACGAGGCCTTCCCGACCCTGCTCGAGGACCACTTCGGTGGGTCCCAGAGGTCCGGTATCATGGCCGCCGCCAGCGGTGTCACCACTGGCTGCATCACCGGAAACAGCCAGATGGCTCTCGCCGCCTGGTATCTCAGCCACCTGATTCACAAGGAAGGCTGGGGCAGGATGGGCTTCTTCGGATACGATCTGCAGGACCAGTGCGGTCCGACCAACGTCTTCAGCTACCAGGGCGACGAGGGCAGTCCCCTGGAGATCAGAGGTCCCAACTATCCGAACTACGCCATGAACGTCGGTCACCAGGGCGAGTACGCAGGCATCTCCAGCGCAGCTCACGCTGGCCGCGGAGACGCCTACGCGTGCAACCCGCTGATCAAGGTCTGCTTCGCGAACCCCGCGCTCCTCTTCACCTGGGACGATATCCGCAAGGGATACGGAATGGGTGGAGCAAGAGAGTTCCGCGCGGCCGGCGAGAGATCTCTGGTCATGCCCGCAGTGTAGGCGCGTCGCCTACACACCTTTTTTTCCTTTATTTTTCAGTAAGAAATGCTGACGGCTCTTCTGTCTGTTGCCTATAAAATGAGACGCCGTAATACGAGGGCGGGAACTTCAGACTAAATATAAACTCACAAAATTTCTGCGTTCTTTCGAATAATCCGCCGAACTTCGTCCTCGCTGTAGGCCAGGGGCTTGATCCGATGCTCTCTCAGCACCTTGGGAACTCTTAGGGACAGCTCTTCGTTCAGCCTCATGGCTATCAGGGGTTTTTTCATCCTCAGACCTTCTCGGACCTCCCAGTCGACCCATTCACAGTCGTGGGTGGTCTTTCCGATGAAGAGGATCACCGCAGAGCAGGCCTCGATCCTTCTTTTGATGCAATGGCGGACGTATTCGGCATTCTCGGTCTTGAAATGGACCTTCAGCGCGAAGTCGATGAAGTCGAGATGGGGGTCGGCCTCTTTTGCCAGGGAGCAGAAGGCTTGGACCTGATCGGCATCCCCCACTCTGAAGATGAGAAAGGCCTTCCTCCGCGGCACTGGGTCTTGAGCCTCTCTGATCTCCTCCCTCGCCATCTCCTCCAGCCGTTCGATCTCCACTCTCGCAACTTTCGAGGGGCGAGCTTCGGGCTCTGATATCACCATCATGCGCATATCACCATCTAATCCGTCGCCAGGGGATCGACGATCACCTTGCGGGCGGTACAGTTTTTGCAGACGCCATTTCTTCCCGGATGGCAGCAGAGGGTCTCCTCTATGGGGAGGCCATACCAGTTGGCTATGTTAATGATGTCGGACTTTGCGAAGTTGATCAATGGCGTAAGTATGGTGATCCGATCTCCGAAAGCGGAGTTGATGGCGAAGTTGGCGTTCACCAGAAACTCCTCGGTCTGGTCCGGAAAGAGGTGGCTCTCGTCTGAGAGGAGGGCGATGGCTATGATCTTTATGCCCCTCTGGTAGGCGTAAGAGGCTGCTGCCATCAGGGACATGAGGTTTCTTCCCGGAAGGAAGGCGTTGATGTAGCTCGCCCTGCAGTCTCCGTTGACGTCGGACTCTATCGACCTGCAGTATCCTCTCAGATCTATCTTCTCGGGGAGCGGCAGGTTGCAGCTCTTGAATACGTTCCTGCAGGCCTTCCATTCCTCCTCGTTGGAGATCTGGCCGAAGTCGATGAAGATGGGATGCTGCTCCTGTCTCTCGTTATTCAAAATCTTGCACATTACCAGGGAGTCGATATCCCCCGAGACGATGGGCACCACGACCATTTTGAGAACTCCTTTCTTTAGGGAACGTGACCATAGTTCAAATGAGATTAAGCGGCAAACCAGAAGTACCTTTAATCTATTTATCTCCACCGCGTCCCACTCTTCAGCTGTCATAGTGCTTAGCGCTTCTGACGGCCTTATGCAAACCGCCATAATATCCAAAATTTCTGGCAAATCAGAGTTGAGAGATGGCCGGGACCGAATTTTGGAAATGCCCTT
>NZ_JBNGCU010000097.1:0-5720 GCF_049974945.1 Methanocrinis sp.
CCCTTGATCGTGACCGAACACGTCGACTTTCAGACAAAAGGAAACGCCGAGATGACCGACCTGACCGCGAAGGTGGCGAGAGCCTTAGAGAGGTCGGGTCTTGAGGCCGGAGTTGCCGTCGTCTTCGCCTCCGGCGCCACCGGAGCCGTCACCACCATCGAGTACGAGCCGGGCCTGATGGCCGATATGAAAGATGCCCTGGAGAGGATCGCCCCCCAAAAGATCGAGTACGCCCACAACCAGAGGTGGGGCGACGGCAACGGCCACTCCCACATCCGGGCCTCGATGATCGGCCCGAGCCTCGCCGTCCCCTTCTCCGAAAGGAAGCTGATGCTCGGCACCTGGCAGCAGATCGTCTTTCTGGACCTGGACAATCGACCACGCTATCGGAGGGTCGTCGTCCAGATCATGGGAGAATGAAGCCCTCGGCGGCCCGGGCATCATCAGGACCTGCGATAAGACGCTGAGGACTTCATCGGCCGAAGACGAGCAGGATCACGAGGATCGAGAACCTGACCAGGATGCTCATTCCTGTCGAGAAGACGACGATCCCCACCCCTAGGCGCGGGCCGAAGAGCCCGATGTATCGGGGAAGAAGGCTTCTCGCGGCGAAGAAGGGGAGCATGAACATGCTTCCCAGCATCAGGACGATCATGGCCTGGATATGTGAGATCCCGTCGCTCGCGATCATCGGTCCGAGGAGGGATATCCCCACGATGGGGCTGGCGACATAGGTGGTGAGGGGTACGATGCTCTCGGGGGGGATGCCGAAGAGCTCCGCCAACGGCAGAACGCTGAAGGCCTCGAAGGCCTCCCGATCTCTGAGGGCGAATACGAGGGTGGTCATGGTGATGTAGATGGCGGCGATCTTGAAGAAGAGTCTCCTCTCTCGCCGGAAAGCTCTGATCACAGCCTCCTTGAGGGAGACCCTCCCCTGTTGAGTCTTCTCGGGCACCCGGCAGGACCCCTCATCGAGAAAGAGCCTGCTCAGGACCACCACCACCGAGATCTTGACGAGGGCTGTGATTATGAAGACCAGGGCGTAAAACCCCCCCACCACAAGGCCCAGGGCCGGAATGACGATCGGTATCTGGTAGGTGAAAAGCTCCCTGACGTAGACGGGTATGCTGTTCATGACGGCACAGAGGACCACCTCCTTCTCTTCGAGGCAACCCTCGTCCCTGAACCTCGCCACCATCCCGTTGGCCGCCACCGCCGACCCCAGGGATACGACGAAGGCGGAGGCGCAGGCGTCGGGAAGCCTGGTGAAGGAGAAGATCGGCCTTGCTATCCTGGCCAGGCTCCGCATAAGCCCCAACTCCGTCAGGACGCCAGCGCCGAATAGTCCGAAGGCCATCATGGCCAGTATCGGAGCTGCGAACTCCAGAACCCTGAGGATGAGGTCGATCATCAGATGAAGGTTCGCCTCCCGATAGATCAACCTATTCCAGGAGGGTGCCCTGAACTCATCCCGATTTTTTTTGTCGAAGGACAGTCCCAATATATGAAAACTTACTTATGTATGAAATGGTCTAATAAATGAAGACTGACCGGCGGAGAAGACGCCGGAGAGATCGATGGTGACAGAGCTCGACGAGACGATAGAAGGTCGATTTCGAGCTCTGAAGACCTGGCGAGGTTGTTGTCTGTCGGTTATCCGCCAGGCAGGGCCAGGACGAAGGTTCGTCCATGAAGATAGGGGTTGGGAGGGGTGAGAGATGAAACTTTTGCCGTTAGATAAGCTGGGTGCCAGGACCAGAGAGACGTCTCCAGAGGTGATCGACTTCGGAGTCTTGCTGCCCTGGGTCTTCGCCGAGCACGGAAACCGGATCTTCGTCAAGATAATTCACGAGAAAGACCAGTTCATCCAGGACGTACAGCCGATGAAGTTCGAGATGAATCAGTCGGAGGACCCCGATTATGGTGCTCTCTGGTCGGCGGAGGTGGTGATCGACCCGGACTCCAAAGATCGCCATCCAGACTCTCACTGGGGAGACGACGGCAGATACGTCTACAGGTACTATCTGGAATGCCCGCGCCTCAAAGGGCCGATCGACTGGATCATCGATCCCTTCTCAAGAGAGTTTGGGGTCGGCAAGCTCTCGGCGATCACCAAGGGGTACAAGAGGCTTTACAAGCACGAATGGGACGATAACGAGGTGGCTTGGAAGACGCCGTCCCTCGACGAGCTGGTCGTCTACGAGCTGATGATAAACGAGTTTGGAGGGGGCATAGACGAGGCCATCGATAGGCTCGACTACCTCCGCGACCTGGGCATAAACTGCATCGAGGTGATGCCGGTCTCGAACGTCTCCAACGAGGTGGATTGGGGATTCCTGCCGATCGGCTACTTCGGGGTGGACGAGAGGTTCGGAAAGAGGGGAGATATGCAGAGGTTCATCGACCAGGCCCACCAGAGGGGGATCGCGGTGATCCTGGACGTGGTCTACGGCCACACCAGCGACCTCTTCGCCTACAGCTACCTCTACAAAAAGCTCGAGTACCAGGAGAACCCCTTCATGGGCCCCTTCGCGAAGAATTACTTCGGCCAGAGCACCGACTTCAACCGAAGGTTCACCCAAGACTTCTTCTTCTCCGTCAATCACCACTGGCTTGACGTCTACCACGTTGACGGGTTCAGGTACGACTGCGTCCCCAACTACTGGGACGGCCCCGTGGGCGGGGGTTATGCCGCCCTCGTCTACGAGACCTACAAGATGGTCAGCTCGAAGAGGGGGTCTTCCGACCACTGGCAGAGGTTCTTTGACGGCGACTCGACGAACATCATCCAGTGTGCAGAGCAGCTCGAAGGCCCCAAGGAGATCCTGCGCGAGACCTACAGCAACTGCACCTGGCAGAACGAGACCCTCGACGCGGTCAAAAAGGTCTCTCGGGGAGAGATGGACGAGCTGACCGCCCTCGGTTTCAGGCTCGGCCTCATGGACTACCCGGCCGAGGTCGAGGCCAACGGCGAGACGATAAAGAAGACTGCTCTGCAGTACCTGGAGAACCACGACCACTCCCGTCTGGTCTGCAACTTCGGCACCCTCCCCCCCGGGATTGACGCGAGACTGAGGAGTCTGAGAGAGGGGAACAGGGACCTCTGCGGAGCTTTGGAGTCTGACCTTCTGGTCTTGAAGGACGGCGACAGGGGCCTCTGGTACAAGGTCCAACCCTACCTGATCGGGATCTTCGCCGCCAAAGGGGTTCCGATGCTCTGGCAGGGGCAGGAGTTCGGGGAGAACTACTGCATACCCGAGAAAGGGATGGGTAGGGTGGTGATCTTCAGGCCGGTCCGCTGGGACTACTTCTATGATCCCGTCGGAAGGAGGATGATCTCCCTCGTCCGGAGGCTGATCAAGATGCGCCGCCAGCCCCAGTTCCAAAGAGGAAGACATATCTTCTACAACGATCCCGGCCGCTACCAGTCAAAGGGCGTCTTGGTCTTCTCCAGGGAGGACGAGAGCCGCTTCAGCCTGGTGGCCCTCAACTTCACAGATCAGGATCAGCAGGTGGAGTTCCAGTTCCCCTTCAGCGGAGACTACAGAGAGGAGCTTCACGGTCTGGGCGACCTCGAAGACGTCGTCGGCGGTGCCAGGACCTCCTTTGTCGTTCCCAGCAACTACGGAAGGGTCTGGACGGTCCGAGTCTGAGTCTTTGGGGAGAATTTAAATATGTTGGGCTACCATAAACTCCTGGGATCTTTATGATTGTTGTAGTATCTGACGTCCATCTGACAGAAAGGCGGGAAGACCGAAAGGTGGAGAGAGACGACCAGGAGTTTCGGGAGTTTCTCACCCACCTGGAGGGGAACATCTTGAGCGACGGCGGAGATCTGGTCATCCTCGGTGATCTGATCGACTTCTGGAGGCGCGACTTCGCAAAGGCGCTGATGGAGATGGAGGACGTCGTCTCGGTGCTCACGGGCTTCAAGGACGACGTGAAGGTCTATTACGTCGTCGGCAATCACGACTATTATATGCTGAAGCTCAAAGAGACGCTGGCCAGGGATTTCCCCTTCGAGAACGTCGCTGAGTGCATCAGGCTTCAGGACGGCGGGGAGAAGTTCTTCTTCACCCACGGCTACCAGCTGGAGGTCCTCGCCAACCCCTACTACAAGTCTTTGACCGCTTACAAATGCTTTGCAGAGAACCTCTGTCTTGCCGGCGACGACACCGGGAACGCCGCCAGCGAACTCTGGGACATGATCCAGAGCTCGAAGTCCGTCATCGACGACCTCCGGAGGGTTCCCCACGATCTGCGCGGCGCCCTGAAGTCCATGATGGAGGGGCCGGAAGATAGGCTCCGTGGCCGTCATGAAGCGGTCCTAACCATAGACAACCTCGCCAAATCCAAGTCCAGAGCGGTTTATCTGGGGATGTGGATCGACGAGTATCTGATCTTTGGCCACACTCACATGCCCTTCGTCGACGAGCAGCACAGGGTTGCAAACGTCGGCTCCTGGAAGAAGAGTCCCTGTAAAGAGTACAATTATATGCTGATCCAGGACGGGACGGTGACGCCCGCGGTTTGGAGGTGAGGTAGGGGGGATCTGAGGAGAAGATCTCATCAAATTATGGCCGGAGATTCAGGAGGACTTCTGGTCGGAATCCGTGAGGAGGTTTGAGATTTTCGGCCAGCTCGGACTATTTTGGTCCCTTTATCTCTTTTTTCTCAGCGTCTATCGGCAACTGTTGCCCTTGAGATTGTGCGTATCATCTTAGCAATATTTATATGTGATATCAGAGAAAGGTACTCTTTAACTTAAAGGGGAGTAATATGAACTGATGTGGGGTGACTCATGATGAGATATCTTCCTTTCGGCAAAGCAGCTATGATGCTGGTTTTGGCCTTGGTTTCCATTTCTGCCTCATCGGCCAATGATGAACTGCATTATGGATCAAAGGTTATGTGGAACGATGTAGACCTGTCGGTGGCCCTCAGCCCGTTTTATATGGGTCCTGAGTTCGCCTTCTGGGACGGGGGGATCGTCGGCGTCTTCGACCGGGAAGATGTGGTCTACATAAATGTAAATCCCAACGACGATGTAGTCAGCGAAAACGACATCCGCCTGACCCCTTTCGGCGAGCTTCCTGCGGGATCTCAGGTGGCTAAGGCCGACAACGACATAGGAAAACATCTGATGAAGTTTGGGACCGCCACCACGCCCAGGGCTGAGCTGAGGTTCCTGGACGCGGGAGGGGACGGGGCCTACAACCTGGAGGACCCGATATACCTCAACGTGGTGCCGGGCGAGATAAACTCCAACGACGTCCGGATCACCAATTACAAGGGGTTTTCAGCGGGGAGCAGGGTCAACGATACTGATTCGGATAACGGCCTCAAGACCTCAACCCTTCCCGGGATGCTCAGCTTCTTCAACGCCAACGGAAACATCAACAACGGAGGGTACGCAATCTACGATCGAGGGGACGTGGTCTACATGGACACCCAGTACCCCTTCTACTTCGTGAGCATAAACGATGTCAGAATGTCGATCTGATACATCTCTCGCCCCTCTCCCCTTTCATCTTCGAAGGCGGGGGTGGCAGGTGATCTTAATACGTGATGCATTGATCTCCATCTGGGCGGCGTCGTTTCAGATCCCTCTTTTTTTCGTTCGAGCGCCTATTCCATTGGTCATCGGTTAAGCCAAAAGATCGCATTGAATAGTGCCCCGTTAGCTGGTTTTTCAAAATAACAATTTCAAAATTATGTAA
>NZ_JBNGCU010000098.1:0-5710 GCF_049974945.1 Methanocrinis sp.
AAATTCACCGGAATTTCGAGAGGAGCCTCGCATAAAACTCCCGCTCATCCCCCTCAGCGGTCCGGACGAGCCGGTCGATTATAAGCTCCGGGGTGCTTTTGGCGAGGTGGTTATATCGGGGATTTCTATCGACGATCAGCCGGTCGTTTTCGTCGAGACCCCGAGCCTCGATCCCGTCTATCCTGACGGTCGTCTCGGCAGACCTGGCCACGTCCTCTGCGAGGTGGCTCACGAAGATGGCGACCGACCCGCCCATCGATAGATCGTCCAGGAGGGAGGCTATGATCTTGGCGGAGGCGCCGGGCTCGGTTATCGCCTCCAGCTCGTCTGCCAGAACCAGCTTTCTCTCCCCTCCCGCCAGGGCGGAGAACTTCCGGATCGTCGCCTCAAAGGCCCCGGCTCCCTGGATGCCCTGGCTCTTGCCGAAGTAGTAGAGCCTCTCGAAGACGGAGAGGTGAGCCGATGCCGCCGGAACCGGAAGCCCCATATGGGCCAGGATCACGATCTGAGCAGCAAGCTCGATAAGGGTCGTCTTCCCGCCGGAGTTGACGCCGCTGAGGATCGCCGTCCTCTCTGAGGGCTCGACGAGGCCCGTCGGACCGACCGAGTAGCTGATCGGCTCCGGATCGTCGAGAAGGAGGGTTCTCCCTTCGAAGAAGCCGATACATGGTTCCTCACCAAAGGTGGGCATGACGAAGACCCTCTGCAGGGCGAAGCAGCCGAGGGAGTATCCGACGTCGAACTCCAAGAGGGCGACGTTGAGGTCCTCGACGATCTTCCACTCTCCCGCCAGATCTCTGGCAATATATCTTCGGGAGTTCAGCCTTTCCGCCTCGGCCTTCTTTCGCAGCTCCTGGAGAAGACTGGTGATAGACTCTCGGTCCTCCTCCAGGGGATACTGGACCTTCGAGGAGATGATCTCCTCGAAGTACGCCCTCTCGGCCCCTTTCAGATCAAGACCGGAAGAGGCCCGGTCCCTCGCCTCCTTCAGTACGTCGGCGAAGGTTCCTCCCATTCGGGATTCGAAGAGATCTCTGAGGTCCTCGGCCCGGCCCAGGGCGGAGAGGAGATCGTCCCCAGCGAGGGTGACTGAACAGCTCTCTATCCTCTTTTTCAGCTCGGCGTTGGCCCAGGCCACCGCCTCTTTCACCCGCCCTTCAAGCTCTGCGATGATCCGGTCCAGCCGCCGAACTTCGGGCTCGTCGTCATCCTTCAGCTCGGAAAGCCCCCGGATCAGGTCTTCCAGGCCGTCGAAGGAGGCGACCTGGCGCGTCTCCAGGATCTTTGCCGCTCCGAGGATCGAGTCGAGAATCTCCTGGTTCTCCAGATAACGATGAAGAACCAGCTCCGGGACGAGATACCAGTCCTCCTCGCTCTCCGCCTCCTCGATCTCGGGCAGGGCAAAACTGTCGATGGTCTTGCCGAGAAAGGTGACGCGGTCGTACCCTCCGGCCAGGTCTCTCAGCTCTCGCAGGCTCTCGACGAGATGGACGTCTACCACCCTATCGATCCCCCTCTCCTTCAGATCCCGGAGGGCTGATGCCGAGTCGACCGCGAGGGCCCGGTTCCTCACCCGTAATCGGGCCTCCTTGCGGAGCGGTCTCATCTTTGAGAGGTGGAGGGCGAGGTCGGAGTCGGCCAGATTTGAGGCCGATCTGATCGCCGATTCTGCAAATTCTCTGTTCTCATCGATCATCTCCCGGCAGGAGGATGGGAATAGGGTTCTGAGCTTATGACTGGCGTACTCGGTATGGGCAGACTTCGCCAGCTGCTCCATCAGAGATTCGTAGATCTGGACCGCCTCGTCGGTGGCCAGAAAGTCGGCGGGAGAGAGGCCGCGCTCCGCCCCTCGGGCCCTCTGGACGAGGGCTATAGCCTGGCGCGGGCTCATGCCCCTCATCCCCAGAAGGCCGGCCACGTCCCCCTTCAGAAGAGCCTCCAGGGCGGCGTCCTCGTCTCCGTAATGGGCTGCGAGCTTCTCCTTCAGCTTGGCCCCAACTCCAGGAACGTCCTTCAGCTTCAAACCCTATCAGGGTAGGCAGAGGACAATATAGCCGTTTCCCCAAAAGAAACCTTGATATCTGACCGGATCTGAAGGTATCGACCGTGCTGCTCCATGAGATCTTGAAGATAGACGACGGTGAGGAGGTCTTTTTGGCCGAAGAATCCCTGGCAGACCTGATCACCCTCCCGGTGACATCGGAGATCCTCAGCTCCGGGCTGAAGGTCGAAGAGTCTATAGAGGTGCTGGAGGAGAGGGGCGAAGAAGAGGATGGAGAAGGGAGAACCGCCCTTCTTGGGGTCGCCCTTAAGCTGACGGAGCCCGCAGAGATCTGGCTGCTCCTGACGGACCGCTACTCAGGCACGGGTGGCCTCGAGGCCCTTCCCCGAAGCTCTAGCCCCCGGATCGTCGAGGTCTCTGAGGAGAGGTTTCTGGGGGGATTGGTGGAGTGGCTTTCGATCTCCCTCTCTTTTGAGCTCTTCTGCGAGAGCTGTCCTGTGGCGAGCCCTCCGCTATTCGTCCCCGAGAGGATCGAGGGGCTGGTGAGGTTTCTGGAACCGCTTCTCCCCGCCGGAGGCGAGCTCTTGGAGATCTGCTGCGGGAGCGGCATGGCCACCCAGGCCCTGAAACGGCTCGGCTATCGCCCTTGGACCGAGGATCTGGACAGCTGTGAGGTCTGCATGGCGTTGAAGTCGGGATACATCGACTCAGAGAGGGCGATGGTCCTGGACGCCCGGCTGCTGGACCGCTTCTTTCCACCCCTGCACTTCGATGCGGTGGTGGGATTCATGGTGGGGCTGATTGACGAGGTCAACTGGTCCCTCTGGAAGGAGATACTTCTCCGCTCTTCGGCTCTCGCGAGAGATATGGTGATCTATACAACCTATACCGAAAGGGAGTCCCAGATGGTGGCCGAGGCCCTCAGGTCTGACGGATGGATCGGAGAGGTGGTGGCAAACCCCGACGACCTGGGGATCTATGACCAGTGGGCCTTCGTCGGAAGAAGGCGCGGGTGACGAAAGGTTAATACCATCTCAGATCAAAGGGTGAGCAGGGGTGATGCTTCTGCCTAAGTTCAAGAAGAGAGACGTTGAGAGAAAGGGCGACAAGAAGACAGAGAACCTGGAGAAGAAGCTGATCGAGGAGAACCTCGAAGATCTTGTAGCAACGGGCGGTGAGGAAGAGGATTGACCGCCCTTAATGTCAGGATCCTCGCCGACGGCAGCGTCTCTGAGAGGAGCGTCGATCTGAAGGGGGGCCTGACCTACGAAGGCCTCTTCGAGCTTCTCAAAATAAACCCCGAGACTGTGGTGGCTCTCTGGGAGGGCCACCCCGTTCCGGCCGACGAGCTGGTGGAATCGGGGAGGCTGGAGATCGTCCGGATAGTCTCTTCGGGATGAAAGATCTCTTCAGCTGCTGCTCAGCTTTCTGCTGAGGTCCTTCAGCCGATCTATATTCTCCATCACCCTCGTCGACTCTATTCTCTTCTCCTCCTCAAAGTGGCCGATGATCTCCTCCAGTGATCTGGTGAGCCGGTAGACCTTCATAGGCCTGCCCTTTCCATCCTTCTTTATCTCCCTCTCCTCGATCCAGTCGTTCTTCCGGAGGCTTCTCATGGCGATGCTCACCTCGGGCTGCCGGAGATTGGACCCGATCTCGATCTCTCGGGAGGTGGCCTCATAGACGTTGGCGAGGTAGGTGATCATGCTGGCGACGTTTCGGGGGATGCCGAGATCCCGCAGAACCTCTACGAACTCCCGGTCTTTATCGTCCAAAACCTTGACCGAAAATTGTCTCATAATAATCACATCTATTTTTATGGCTACAAATTCATTCTCATATAAATAGCTTATTTTTGTTTATCCAAAAAGATTATCGATTCAGCCTCCAGCGCCCCTGTAGACCTCTCCAATCTCCGTCCCCCTCCCCAGGGCTACCAGGTCCTCCAGGATCTCGGCCATCTGCTCCTCATCCAGATCGATCTCGAACCTCCTCTTCAAATCTGCCCGGATCTGATCCGCCGAGATCGGAACTTCTGAGCTGGAGAGGACCCGTTCGGAGAACCCCACCAGGTCTTCGTGGACCGCCCAGGGATAGATGATCCACCTCCACTCGGTGATCTTCTCCGCGTAGTAGTCGGGCTCGAAGGCGGAGCTGATCTTGTGCTGGAGGACCGCGGTCCTCGCCTCCGCTGGCCCCAGGCTCTCAACGTAGCCCGTCGCCGTGGTGAGGGTGTCTCCGGTGTCGGTTACGTCGTCGACGATCAGGACCTTCTGGCCAGATATCGCCGTTGCCAGGGGAAAGCGGACGGTAGCCTGATCTTTCTTCTGGGCTGCGATCCCCCAGTGCTCGATCTTCATGCTGGTGAGCAGGTCGTGGACCAGAAAGTCGCAGACGACCCGCCCCGGGACGTAGCCGCCCCGGCCGATGGCCACCACCAGGTCGGGACGCCAGCCCGAGGACTTGATCTGGCGGGCCAGAACCTTGGCGAGATCGTAGAACTCATCCCAGGTCACAATATCGCAGGGGAAGGACTCAGGGTTCATCGAGAAGATGAGCGACGTTCAAATTTAAATATCTTCAGCGAGGCCAGGAACCTCCCCGACGGTGCGACCTTCAGGGGGATGACGAGAAGGTAAATATACCATATTCTGCATCGCCTGGACCTATGGCAACGAAGCTGGACCCCTGGGGCGCGGTCTCGATAGACGACTACTCGAAGCTCTTCGAGGAGTTCGGCATATCGAGCTTCGAGGAGCTTCTGCCCCAGATCGACGATCCCCATCCATATATGAAGAGACATATAATATTCGGCCACCGAGACTACCAGTCCGTCATCGAGGCGATGAATGAAAAGAAGCCCTTCGCGGTGATGAGCGGGTTCATGCCCAGTGGGAGGGTCCATCTCGGCGGCAAGATGGTGATGGAGGAGATAATCTGGCACCAGAGGCAGGGGGGGGACGCTTTCGTCGCCATCGCTGACATGGAGGCCCATTCGGTCCGAGGGATAAGCTGGGAGAGGTGTCGGGAGATGGGGATCGAGGAGTACATCCTCAGCCTGATCGCCCTCGGCTTTGAGCCTTCGGGCACCATCTACTTCCAGTCAAAGAGCCGGGCCGTCCGGGACCTCGCCTTCGAGCTCGCCGCAGCCGCGCGGTTCTCGGAGCTGGCCGCCATCTACGGCTTCTCCGGCGAGACGAACGTCGCCCACATGTTGAGCGTGATGGTCCAGAGCGCCGATATACTCCACCCCCAGCTCGCAGAGAACGGGGGACCGAAGCCCGTGGTCATCCCAGTCGGCTCGGACCAGGATGCCCACATCAGACTCACTCGCGACCTCGCCAGCAGGATGAGAAAGTTCCTGGTGGAGGAGAGGGAGGGGCGCGTCAGCCTCCGGGGGAAGGCCGCGGGCCCTGAAATGATCGAGGCCGCAGCCGCCCGCCTGAAGGAGATGGGCTACAAGAGGGTGAAGCGGTACGAGGAGCATATCGACGTCTTCGACGCCAAGGCGGAGGACGCGGGAAGGGTCGAGGAGATGATGAGGGAGTTTGAGGTAGGAGAGGGTGGATACGGCTTCATGCCTCCGGCCTCCCTCTACCATCGGTTCATGACCGGCCTCACCGGCGGGAAGATGTCATCCTCGCGGCCCGAGAGCCACATCGCCCTCACCGAGGACCCCGAGGAGGCGAAAAAGAAGGTGATGAGGGC
>NZ_JBNGCU010000099.1:0-1588 GCF_049974945.1 Methanocrinis sp.
CTCTCGAAGGCCTTCAGGCTCTCCTCCAGGGTGAGCTCCCCCTCCTCCAGCGCCCGGACGATCTTCTCAAGCTCCGCAAGAGATCCCTCCAGGCTCAGGTCATCAGATGCTTCACCAGTCATCTCCGTCACCTTCATCATCTCCGATCCGCCCTCTCGCCCATCGACCGGCAGAGAAGCCTCCCCTCGGCGAAGACCAGGTCGAAGAGCTCGCCAGGGGACAAATCCGAGGCCCTCCTGGCCAGGCCTCGATCGGTGAGGGCGATGCAGTAGCCCCGGGAGAGGGTCGATAGGGGGCTGAGGGAGTCGAGCTTCCCCGCGACCAGCTCCAGCCTTCCGGCGAGGGCCTCCGCCTTTCGATCCTCCGCCGAGACGAGGCGGTCCATCATCCGGTCGAGGCTCTGCCTCTCCTCGGAGACGATGCTTCGCATCCTCCTCCCCGATAGCGCCCTGGCGAGGTCTGCAAACCTCTGCCGCTTCCGGGCCAGATTCGCCGATAGAGACCGCACCATCCTCGCCTCGATCCCCTCCAGATCCTCCCTCAGCCTCTCCACCTCGGGCCTCACCATCTCCGCCGCCGCCGAGGGGGTGGGGGCCCGGACGTCGGCGACGAAGTCGGCTATGGTCACGTCCGTCTCGTGGCCCACCGCCGAGACGACGGGACACCCGGATCGGTAGATAGCCCTCGCCACCAGCTCTGAGTTGAAGGGCGAGAGATCCTCCGCCGACCCTCCTCCCCTCCCCACGATGATCACGTCGGCGACGCCCTGGAGGGCGGATATGGCCGAGGCGATGGACGCGGGGGCGGCCTCCCCCTGGACCTGAGCGGGAGATATGACGATTTTGGCGGGACAGGACCCAAGAACCCTCAGAACGTCCCGCAGGGCGGCGCCGTCGGGCGAGGTGACAACCCCAATGCAGGCGGGATAGGCTGGGATAGACCTCTTCCTCTCGGCATCGAAGAGCCCCTCGGCCGCGAGCCTCTCCTTCAACATCTCCAGCTCCAGGTATTTACCGCCCAGGCCGGAGTCCCGCCGGGCGGCCTTCACCAGGATCTGGACCCTTCCTTGGGGACGGTAGAACTCCACATCCCCGTAAACGAGAACGTTCAGCCCGTTCTCAAGCTCGAAGTCGAGGCCTCCGCTGTGGCCGCGAAAGAGGACGCAGGAGATCTGAGAGTCTCCGTCCCTGAGGGTGAAGTACCGGTGGCCCGACCGGTGGTTGACGACGTTCGAGAGCTCCCCCCGGGCCCAGAGGTCGCAGAGCCGAAGGTCAGTGGTCAGCCTCTCTCTGATCCTGGAGTTGAGCTCGCTGACGTTGAATACTCGGTTCAATAACAGAAGAAGGAGACTGCACCATATTTAAGGACTCTCGGCGTAGGCCGAAAGAAATGGTCGTACGTTTGAAGATCGAGGGGGAGATGGTGAAGGCCAGGTTCATTTCCAGGACGAGCAGGTTTTCGGTTCTGGCCGAGCTGGTGGATCTGGGAAGCGGATCGGGAAAGTTCGAGTGCCACCTTCCCAACCCAGGAAGGCTGAAGGAGCTTCTCGTCCCCGGTGCGGAGCTCCTCCGTCCCGCAAAAAATCCGG
>NZ_JBNGCU010000099.1:1688-5697 GCF_049974945.1 Methanocrinis sp.
CTGAAGGAGCTTCTCGTCCCCGGTGCGGAGCTCCTCCGTCCCGCAAAAAATCCGGGACGGTGGTGGTGGACTCGCGAGTTGCTAACCAAGTCATGAAAGAAGCCTTCAGCTCCGGAAAGTTGCCGCAATTTTCGAGATACGAGCTCGTGAGATCTGAGCCCTTTTACGGCAGGAGCAGGCTAGACTTCCTCCTTGCAGGCAACGGATTCTGTATTGTGGAGGTCAAAAGCTGCACCCTGGTGAGAGAGGGGATCGCCCTCTCTCCCGACGCCCCCACCGAGAGGGGGCGCCGCCACCTTTCGGAGCTAGCGAGGGCCGTAGGAGAGGGATACCGGGCCTCCATCGTCTTTGTCATCCAGAGGGATGACGCTGAGCTCTCAAGGCCCAACGACGGGACCGACCCCGACTTCGGGACCACCCTCCGGGAGGCGGCAGCAAAAGGTGTGGAGGCGATCGCTCTGGCCGCCCGGTACCGTGAGAGAAGGGTGGAGATGATGAGCGAGGTTCCCGTCGACCTCTCCGCCTCAAATAAAGTTAATTGATGCCATTTCAAGCAAACTTTATATGACATGATGCCCAAGCCGGGGAAGAGTAACCGATCCCACGAACAGGAAGTGATCTTTTGCATATCATGGAAGGTTTTCTGCCTCATCCCTGGTGGGAGGTATGGTACGCCCTCTCCCTCCCCGTCGTAGCCTACGGGATTTACATGATGAACAGGCTGGTGAAGGAGAGGAGAGAGGCGCTGCCGCTCCTGGCCCTCGCCGGGGCCTTCATCTTCGTCTTATCCTCCCTCAAGCTCCCCTCAGTGACCGGCTCCAGCTCCCACCCCACCGGGACGGGGATGGGCTCGATCCTCTTCGGTCCCGCCATCACCGCGGTTCTGAGCCTGATAGTCCTCGTCTACCAGGCGCTCTTCCTCGCCCACGGCGGGATCACGACCCTCGGGGCGAACGTATTCTCCATGGGGATCGCGGGGCCGGCGGTCGCCTATCTGGTCTATAAGGGTTGCACGAGATCGAACCTCAACTTCTACTTCTCCATCTTCCTTGCGGCCTCTCTCGCCGACTGGGCCACCTACCTCATCACATCCCTCCAGCTCGCCCTCGCCTTCCCCTCGGCGACCGGCGGCGTAGTCGGGTCCTTTGGCGCCTTCGGGACGGTCTTCGCCGTAACCCAGGTGCCTTTGGCCATAGTGGAGGGGGTTGTAACTGCCCTGATATTCAAGTACATAATCCAGGTGAAAGGAGAGGTGATGGTTAGACTGAAAGTGATCGACGAGAAGAGGCTAGGAAGGCTGAGGGAGGCGATCTCGACATGAGAGGGGAGATGATAGCCGGAGCGGTGATCGTCTTATTCTTCGCCCTTTTCCTCTACGTCGCCGCCACCAATACCGGGGCGGAGTGGGGCGGAGCCGACGGCGAGGCAGAAGGGGTGATCGAAGAGATGACCGGGGGCACCTACGAGCCGTGGTTTGAGCCCTTTTGGGAGCCGCCAAGCGGCGAGATAGAGAGCCTCCTCTTCAGCCTCCAGGCGGCGATCGGAGCGATCATCATCGGATACTTCTTCGGCTACTACCGGGGAAGAGAATCTCGAAAAAGACCCGAGGAATGAGCTTTGCATCACGCCCTCCTGGACGAGTACGCCCTCAACAGCCCCCTGCGGACCAGAAACAACCGGCTGAAGCTGGCTCTCGTGATCGCGGCCCTCCTCGTCGGCGTCTCCTCCACCTCGCCCGTGGCCCCGATCTTCATCGCCCTCTCCATGAGCCTCGCCACGATCCGCCTGGGGAAGGTCCCCGCCAGGTTCTACGCGGAGCTGGCCACAGCCCCCCTGGGCTTCGCCCTCTTCGGGGTTCTGATCATTCTCCTCTTCTTCGGATCCGGCCCCGAGGTCTTCTCCCTGAATCTTCTTGGCCACAGGATCGGGGCGAGCGCCAAGGGGGCGGAGCTTGCGGTCCTCGTCATCTCCAGGACCCTCAGCGGGATGTGCTGCCTCTTCTTTTTGGCCCTGACGACGCCTATGGTGGAGCTCTTCGCGGTCCTGAAGGCTTTGAAGATGCCCGACTCCTTCGTCGAGCTCTCGATGATGATTTACCGGTACATCTTCGTCTTCCTCGAGGTGGCGATCAGGATGAGACATGCCCAGGTCACGAGGCTAGGATACGAAGGGCTTCGTAGCTCCATCAACTCCTTCTCGATGATGGCAGGATCCCTCTTTCTGCGAACCATGGAGCAGGGAGAGAAGCTCTACACCGCCATGGACGCGCGATGCTACGACGGGAGGCTCACCCTCTTTGAGGAGAGCCGACCGATAAAGGTCCAGGAGCTATTGGCAGCCTCCGTCTACGTCACGTTCATAGCAGCTCTGGCATACCTCTCTCGAGGAGCCTCCATATTCTGAGGATAACCATGACCTTGCTTGAGACGAGAAATCTCAGTTACTTTTATCCCGATGGAACCTCTGCCATCCGAGGGGTCGACCTAAAGATCGAGAGGGGCGAGAAGATAGCCTTCGTCGGACCGAACGGCTCAGGAAAGTCCACCCTATTTCTCCTTTTGAACGGGACGCTCCGGCCCTCTGAGGGCGAGGTCCTCCTCCATGACCAGCCCCTCAGATACGATGCCCGCTCCCTCCGGGAGACGAGGAAGAAGGTAGGCATAGTCTTTCAGAACTCCGACGACCAGCTCTTCGCTCCCACCGTCCGCCAGGACGTGGGATTCGGCCCAACGAACCTCGGCCTTCCGAAGGGAGAGGTGGAAAGAAAGGTCGATACGGCCCTCGAGTACGTGGGGATCGAGAGGCTGAAAGATAGACCCCCCCACCACCTATCCGGCGGCCAGAAGAAGAGGGCGGCCATCGCCGGGGTGATGGCGATGGACCCGGAGGTGATGATCCTCGACGAGCCTTTATCCAACCTGGACCCCGCGGGCTCAGAAGAGGTGATGGAGCTTCTCGAAGAGCTGAATGAGAGGGGCACCACGATAATCATATCAACCCACGACGTCGACCTCGCCTATCGGTGGTCTGACCGGGTTTACCTCCTGGCCGACGGGAGGATCGCAGATCAGGGCAGGCCCGAGGAGATCTTCGGAAACTCAAGGCTTATCTGCGAGTCCGGGCTGAGACAGCCCCTCATAATGGAGGTCTACGACGAGATCTCAAAACGAGAGCTTGCATCCCTCGGAAAAAGGCCCAGGAGCGTGCCCGAGCTGGTCGGCCACCTCACTCCGCCAGACCTCCGATGGATGGTGGTTCCTCCGGGAACGGTGGTGGGTGAGACGATATCTCCAGGTGGGGGCGAGAACTCAACATCTGACTCTGGCCGATCCGAGCAGGTGAGAGTGATCCACCTCCATGAGAGAGGGAGGGCGGTGGTGGAGACGACGGTGAGGTCGATCAGGATTGGGGGCGTCATCGTCTACAACATGGACCGTCAGGACACCGACGACCTGGCGAGGCTTCTGGGGGAGGTCGACCTTGTGGGGGTGATGGGAACCAGGAGCAGGTCCTTTGCCGAGATGCACGGCATCCCTGCGGATATCGCCTCGAACGTCATAGACAGGACGATCCTGAGAGCCCTCTGCGGAGACGAAGTTCTGATCCTCACCAACGGCGGCATGGTGGAGCACGCCAGAAGGCGCATCGAGGATTACAGCAACCAGAGCGGGATCAGGATCGAGGTCGTCGTCTTCAACGGCGAGACTCCACCAAAAACGAAACGATCAGAGGCTGTCCATGCCGACGGCGGGAAGGAACCCTGACCTTCCATGATCGTCTCGCGAGTTCAATTTGGCAGGACCTTTTTAGATCGATAAGTGAGCAGCTATGAGAGCTGTCTTAACATATATTATACATATGTTATGCTCCACCATAGAATTAATGGAGTCTAATTAATGGAAATATTAATATGGGTCTCGTGGGGGCTTATGAGGCTTGCTGTTGTTACAAAGCCGTAAAAGTAGGTGTGAGCGGGTAGGGGAGTGGGGGTTAGTGAAAATTAGTTTAC
>NZ_JBNGCU010000100.1:0-5668 GCF_049974945.1 Methanocrinis sp.
TCTTCATCGACGGAGAGGCGGTGTCCGTGGGGAGGGCCCCATCGGTGGCAGAGATCAAGGGGATCTCGAGAGGTGAGATGGTGGTCCGATTGATCGGCCATCGAGGCCGAAAAGCTGATATGCCCGCCAGGAGAGTCGTCATGGGGCCCGATATTGATGTTGAAAATCGGATACCTGAAACTGAACAATCCACTTGCGATCATTTCATCAGACGGTTCCGGCTATCTTGGGAGCTTCGATGGCTCTGCAGGCCTGATAATGCTCGGACGCTTCAACCTGGACGAGATCTCTCCCTCAGAGATAAAGAGGGCGATAGATCGGGTCAGCACCCGATCCGCCCGTGGGTTCTCAGTCGTTGGAGGAGGGCTCGAAGAGCTGGCGGAGGCGGCCGAGATGGCGGCCCGGGAGGGGCACCTCATGGAGGTGGAACTTCCCCGAAACGAGGGGATCTGTGATCTCGTCGGACCGGTCAAGAATGCGGGAGCTGTCCTCTCGGTCAGGGCGAGCCGCGACGCCGTCGAGGATCTGGGGTCGCTGGCCAGGGAGCTGAGAGAGGCGGGTGCCGACCTACTCCATCTCGACCTTAGGGGCCTTGGGCCCGCTGCACTCAAAGTCGTGAAGAAGGTCTCTGACGCCGGAGCGCCGCCCTTGGTGGTCAGGTTTGATCTCGGCGACTTCGAGGGCGCCAGGGACGTCCTCTCGATGGGAGCGGATATTATATCCCTCTCCGAGAATGCCGATCCCGATTTCGTCGCATGGCTCGCCGACACCCTCAAGAGGTTCTACGAGATCGTGGGCTGGTACAACGCACCAAAGCACATCTGTTCCGGGGGCGACCTTAGAGGCATGGCCTTCTGCTGCCCGCCGGTAAAAAACTGCCCCCTCCTCGGAGCCCTGAAGAAGATCGGCGTGACCCCCCAAGAGTTCGTCAAAAGGAAGCTTGAGCTGACGAGGGACACGCCGCTGGAGCCCGGCGAGGGGACCTGCTTTGGAAGCCTCGCCTGGTGCTGTAAGATCACAAAGCCCTGTTTCATGAGGGACGCGGTCCTGGACAGGCACGGCATCTCTCCTGACGAGTACATGAGGCTGAAGAAGAAGCTGGCGGAGGACCTGCTGAAGGCATGAAGATTAGTCCGGACCGGGTGGCCCAGGCGGCACTGCTGGCGATGGTGATCGAGCTCTCCTCCACCCCCAAGCCGGGGAACGTCGATCGGGGGCACGACTTCGAGGAGATCAAGTTTCACCACTTCCTGATCAGCGCTGTATCCGCATATCCGGTCTTCAGGGATGCTGCCCTGGGGTCGGAGCCGACGGGCGCCCTCATTCGAAGGGCGGTCTCGTCCTGGAGGGGATGGGGCCTATCTCAGAACACCCACTTTGGCACCGTCACCCTCCTCGTTCCCCTGGCGGTGGCCGCAGGAAGGGGCGGGGATCTGAGGGGGGAGGTCGAAGGGGTGCTGGAGGAGACGACGGCAGAGGATGCGGTCGAGTTCTACGCCGCCTTCGCCCTCGCCGGGGCGAGGGTCGCGGAGGTGGAAGATCTGAGCCTGAAGGACCCCACCTCCCTGAACCGGGTCCGCTCTGGGAAAAAGACGCTCCTGGATCTGATGCGCCTCTCCTCGGACCACGACCTGGTGGCGAGAGAGTGGTCGACGGGGTTTGAGAGGAGCTTTGCGCTCTCAGAGCATCTAATCGGAAAGGTGGCAGATCTGGGCCTGAACGACGGGGTGGTGATGACCTACCTGGAGGCCCTGGCAGAGGTCCCCGACAGCCTCGTCGCCTCGAAGTTCGGCGTCGAGACGGCGAAGGAGGCGTCGGTGAGGGCAGGATCGATCCTCGGCCTTGAAGTTGAAGAGACGCTCCGGCTCGCAGAGGAGCTGGACCGAGAGTTCATTGAGGAGGATATAAACCCGGGGTCCACGGCTGACCTGATGGGAGCAGCCCTATTCATATCCCTGGCTGAAGGCGCCATTCTGAGGTGTGAAGAATGATGATTTACGATCTTGAGGAGATCGAAGAGCTCGGAATATTCGACGGAATAAATGAGATCATAGCCACCACAGAGAACAAGCTGGGGGCGTTCAACGCGGCTCCTCTGGGGCTGATCAGGAGGGGCGACGTTCTATCGGTGAGGCTCTTTGCCGGGTCTCACACCTACGAGAACATCATGTCCAAAGGGAAGTTCGTCGCCAACGTATCCCACGATCCGATGTTATTTGTGGAGACCGCCCTCAACGACATCCCCGAGGACAAATTCGTCGAGAGGGACGGGGAGCTGACCCTCAAGGAGGCCGAGGCCTGGGCCCTGTTCAAGTGCGAGCCGAAGAACCTGGACATCGCCCTCCCGGAGGTCGAGTTCGTCAAGGGCGAGGTCCTGGAGAGGGAGTTTCGGGCCGTGAACCGGGGGATCAACCTGGTCGTTGAGGCAGCAGTCGCGGCGACCCGCTACGTCGCCCTCAAAAGCGACCTGTACCTGGAGGAGATCTTCAGGATCAGGCGGATCGTCGGCCGGTGCGGCGGGCCCCGGGAGATCGAGGCGATGGATCGGCTGGATGAGCTTATCGAGCGGTTCGATTGAGCCGATTGACGTCGACGGGTGATCATGCAGGAGAGGCTCTCTTCGGGCTGTGAGGGGCTGGACCGGCTCCTCGGTGGGGGGTTTGAGCCGGGGATCATAACCCAGATCTACGGCGAGGCCGGGACCGGCAAGACGAACATACTTCTTCAGCTGGCGGTGGAGGCCGTCGCCCGGGGGTTCAAGGTGATCTTCATCGACACCGAGGGTTTCTCGGTCGAGAGGTTCAGGCAGATCGCGGGAGAGGGGGCGAAGGAGGTCGGAGCGAAGATCGTCGTCTTTGAGCCTCTGAACCTGGAGCAGCAGCACGCATCGATAAAAGACGCCACCAGGATCATGGGAAAGGAGTTCGGCCTGTTGATCCTCGACTCGGCGACCTCTCTATACAGGGCGGCCTTCGAGGGGGAGGACAACAGGCCCGTGAGGAGGTCTCTTGCGGTGCAGCTGGGCGAGCTTCAGGAGATGGCGAGGAGGCACCGGATCCCAGTGGTGGTGACAAATCAGGTCTACATGGAGATCGAGACCGGAAACCTCAGGCCTCTCGGCGGGATGGCCATGGACCACGCCACCAAGACCTCGATCTTCCTCGAGAAGAGGGGCGAGGGGAAGAGGCTCGCAAGGCTCATGAAGCACAGGTCAATGCCCGAGGGCACGACCGCAGAGATCCGGATCACCGCGAGAGGCGTCGAGTGATCGGCTCGCCGATTCTAATTCGTCAGCACTCTTCGGCGCGCGATATCGCTCGGCTTAAAAAAAGTTTGCCCGGAGTGCGGCTCCAGGCCTCAGGGGACGTACTTATAGATGTAATCGGCCTCTGTCACCCCGTAGAGCTCTCCTCCGGCAGCATGGATCTCCTTCAGGGGATTTCTAAATCCGCCGGTCTCGATCTCGGTCCAGGACCCGACGGAGTCGTCGTACATCCAGAGCTCTCCATCGGCTTTGAGGCGGTAGAGGAGGTTATGGACAGAAGAGTCTTCGATGCGCTGGTCGGCGATGAACGTCTTGGCGGGGTCGCTCGCCTTCTCCCAGATCTCGTCGTCTTCAGACCACCGATAGATATCGCGGCTGTGATAGTCTCTCGCATAGATCGTTCCCGGGTTGAACCCGCGGCCGTAGACCGCGCTGAAATCCAGATCTCCGGCCGGCAGCATCTTCCAGTCCAGGGGCGTCCCTGTGTACTTCAATACAACCCCCACGGCGACGCCTTCAGACGTATATCTCTCGGCGAGGAGGTAAAGTTCTGATGGACTTCTCTCGTAGGGGAAGCCCATTCCCACCAAGTATCCCCCACCTGCTGCCGCATAGTCTACGATCGGGCCCATGCTCTGACGCGATGGTGCCAGCTCTCCTATCTGCACCCACTCCCAGGGGGTTCCTGTATACTCGTAGATCTCCCAGTCGTCCTCCGGGTTCGTGGCGTAGAGCTTCGTTCCTCCGGCGTAAATGTCGGCGGCAGGGCCACCCACTTGGGTCCACTCCATGGGAGTGCCCTTGAACTCGTATACGCCCATCCCCGCCGGGTCAAGCCCGTAGAGCCTGCTCTCCACCCCCCCCGTCGCCGCGAACTTCTTTCCGGGGTTGCCCACCTTCGTCCATCGATCTGGAGTTCCGTTGTATCTGTATATGTCTCCAGTCCGGTTGGAGGTTGCAAATAGCCTGATATTGTCCGCTGGTATGTCGCCTGTCGGGTAGGGCTGTCCGCTGTTTTCGATGGAGATCCCGTGCTTCACGACCACGGCGTCCACCCTCTGATCCCAGAGCCTATCCCATGCTGCGGAGGCGCTGCAGGAGAGGAGCAGCATCCCCAGCAGGGATAAGGTTAGTAATTTATTCATAGACATATTTTGGATTATAATCTATATGAAGATATCCGCATCACTGGGTTTTGCAGTTCCGTTGGGCCGTCTGATGGGAAAAGGCGGAGGATTTTCATGAAATTAAAAGAATATCTACCTCGTAAAAACGTTCGGGACCGCACAAAGATCTTTGGACCATAATCTTTAAATGGGATGAATGATAAGTAATAAGTTGCCCACTTGTGATATGTGGCCTTCGTGCAAGTCAGAAGGTGGCAGCACGGCCAAGCTCGATGGTGCCAAGGCAATTGCCGAGTTGGCCTGGCAAAGATGCAAAAGGAGTGAAGTCCTTTTGTGTCCAAAATGTTGAAGGGCCTGGTTAAAGCCGATGAGCAAGTGGGCGCAAGATAAATTTTCTATCGTTTATTCGATTGGACTTTATCTGTAGGGGGCAGAATGCCCCCTGATTCAGGGGGCCTAGATCCTCATTCCGCGATCGCCCTGAGCATTGTACTGTTCTGCGAGAGCAGCTCTTTGGTGATCGTCCATTTGGCCTCGTCCTTCTCGACAAAGGGCGTGTTGGCTATGGTTATATCCTCAGGCATGGTCAGGATGATCGTCATCACCACGTCGTTCTTGTCGGTTTCGACGATCTCGTCGGGGCTGAAGACGCGATCGAGGTAGAGCTGGAACTCGTAAGATCCGTTATCCTCCTTCCAGGTTGCTCCTCGTATATCGGTCACAGGGACCTTTCTCTTTGCGATCCACTCGTAGACCATGTATTCAGTGTAATCCTCCTCAAAGCTGTAGTTTCTGCTCTCGTAGTTGGTGTTCAGCTCCGGTATCAGCTGCTCGACCTGCCAGGAGAGCTGAGAGAGCTCCGATCCCGCCTGGGACTTGTCGGCGATGGCGCTGAAGTTGACCAGGGCCATCCCATCTTCGTCGATGACGATCTCCTGGCTGGACTGAATGCATCCGGAGAAGGCCGCAGCAGAGAGAACGGCCGCCAAGATGAAAACCATTTTTTTCCCCTTGTGATTCATTTTTACCCTCCTCCGACGATTAAGGCGGCGAATATATTAGAATATATCTCTCTCCCATCTTTTAGAGGATTCCTGTGAAGAACGTCCGAAGGACAGGTCCGGCACAGCTAACATTAACGTGGCGGCCTTACCCCGAGATCGCTGTATAATATCGGTCTATTGAGAGGCTTCCTGTTCATCGGGCGTAGAGGAGCGTTAAAAGGACTGATATTTCATAAAAAGCCAAACTGCATTACATAAAAATTACATTAAAC